>JAQVDG010000172.1 GCA_028698395.1 Weeksellaceae bacterium | reverse complement strand
AGTAGTTCTTCTCAGTATTTTATTAACGACAGTTTGGTAAAAAGAGTCGTAAACGCCAAGCCTTTGCAAGTGTTAACAATCCCGTTGGGAAATTTAAATATAGCCGAAATCGAACAACTTTTAAATAAAAATTCCTTCATAAAACAAGCACAAGTTCACAAGGGAGTAGAAGGAAATTTGAATATAAAAGTAATACAAAAAACACCCGTATGTCGTATTATCACAGAGAATGACGAATATTATTTATCAGAAGATTTAAGTAAAATGCCACTCTCAACTCTTTATGCTGCCGAAGTTCTGATGGTGGGTGGAGATGTTGAAAAAGAAGACTTTCAGGGATTAGCAAATTTAGTCAAATACCTGAATGATGATAAATTGTTGAAAAAACATATAATAGCAGTCCGGAAAGAAGCACCAAATTCATTTATTTTGTTAATAAACAAAGGGGATTACGTAATTGAGTTTGGTGAATTAGATAAAATCGATGAAAAGTTTGACAAATTAAAGTTATTTTACGAACAATACATTAGCAAAGTCGGACTGGATTATTATGAAAAAATTGATTTAAGATTTAATAACCAAATAGTAGCAACCAAAAGAATTAAAGATGAGAAATAAAGGAATTGCAGTCGGTCTGGATATAGGAACCACTAAAATAGTTGCCATGGTTGGGCGATACAACGAACACAAAAAAGTAGAAATATTAGGTGTGGGCGTTGCAAAAAGTCTGGGTGTTCACAGAGGTGTGGTCACCAACATTACCAAAACAGTCAGTTCAATTGAAGAAGCCGTTCGTATGGCAGAAGAAGCTTCCGGGTTTAAAATCACGGAAGTAACGGTTGGAATTGCAGGACAGCATATTCGCTCTCTTCAACACAGCGATTATATCACACGCCCCAATCATGAAGATGTAATCAATGTAGATGATTTAAAACGCTTAATTAATCAGGTACACAAATTGGTCATGCTTCCCGGAGAAGAAATTATCCATGTTTTACCGCAAGAATACAAAGTGGACAGCGAAGGCGAAATTACCGATCCGGAAGGAATGTACGGAAGCCGTTTAGAAGCAAATTTCCATGTAGTTGTCGGACAAATCACTTCGATTAAAAACATCGTTCGTTGCGTGAAAAACGCCGGGTTAAAACTATCCGGAATTACCTTAGAACCCCTTGCCTCTTCTGATGCTACTTTAACTTCCGAAGAAAAAGAAGCGGGAGTTGCTCTCATGGATATTGGAGGTGGAACTACTGATATTGCGGTATTCAAAGGAAATATGATTCGTCATACTTCCGTGATTCCTTTTGGCGGAAACGTAATTACAGAAGACATAAAAGATGGTTGTTCTATTATAGAACGCCATGCAGAATTATTAAAAGAAAAATTCGGTTCGGCCTGGCCAGGTGAAAACAAAGAAACAGAAATTGTTTCCATTCCGGGATTACACGGTCGTGAGCCTAAAGAGATTTCGCTTAAAACCTTATCTCAAATCATTAAAGCCCGAGTTCAGGAGATTTTAGAACAAAGTTATTTGGAACTAAAACACTACGGATGTGAAGATTCCAAAAAGAAATTAATTGCCGGAATTGTCATGACAGGTGGAGGTTCAAAATTGAAACATATCCGTCAATTGGCTGAATACCTAACCGGAATGGACGTTCGAATCGGCTTCTCCAATGAGCATATCGTCGGTGATTTAGCCGAAGAATTTTCCAGTCCGGAATACGCTACTTCCGTTGGTTTATTGATGAAAGCTTTGAGTGAACGTGAGTTTGATGAAGACGAATTAATAGAAACAGAAGAGGTTGATAATGACACTAAATTATTTGATGAAAACGATGAGGAAATTCAAGATATTCAAGAAGAAGAAACATTGTTAGAAAACGAAAATTTAGGCAAAAAGAAAAAAGCAGCCCGAAAAGAGAAAAGCAAAAAACGAGTGAATATTTTGTCGGAATGGGCAGACAAATTCATTAAAATGATTAACGATACAGAATAAAAAAAATAAAAATATATGGAAACCGGAGATTTTATGTTTGATTTACCTAAACAACGTTCCTCAGCAATTAAAGTAATTGGTGTTGGAGGAGGAGGAAGCAATGCGGTAAACTACATGTACCAACAAGGCATTGAAGGAGTGGATTTTGCTGTCTGCAACACCGATGCACAATCTTTGAATCACAGTCCGGTACCTAACCGGATTCAATTAGGAAAAACAATTACAGAAGGACTTGGCGCTGGAGCAAATCCTGAAGTTGGCGAACAGGCTGCTTTGGAAAGTGTTGATGATATTAAACGATTTTTGGACAGTAATACCAAAATGGCATTTATCACAGCCGGAATGGGAGGTGGAACCGGAACCGGTGCTGCACCAGTCATTGCGGAAATTTCAAAAGAAATGGGAATTCTGACTGTTGGAATTGTTACCGCTCCTTTTTTCTTTGAAGGAAAAATGAGATTGGCACAAGCCGAAGAAGGAATCACCCGAATGCAGAAAAATGTTGATTCCTTAATCGTTATCAACAATGATAAATTACGAGAATTGTATGGAAATTTAGGCTATAAAGCAAGTTTTGCCCGAGCTGATGAAGTTCTGACCACAGCTGCTAAAGGAATTGCAGAAGTGATTTCCAAACATTACGCAACCAATATTGACTTGCTCGATGCCCGAACAGTTCTTGCTAATTCAGGAACAGCCATCATGGAAACTGCTACGGCAAGTGGTGAAAATAAAGCAACAGAAGCTATTACAGCAGCATTGGATTCTCCTTTGCTGAACAATAATAAAATCTCGGGAGCACGAAATGTACTTTTATTGATTGTTTCGGGTGATAATGAAGTAACAATGGATGAAATCGCTAAAATTAACGAGTACATTCAATCGGAAGCAAAAAATAACGCAAACATCATTATGGGAGTTGGCGAAGATTCGGAATTAGGAGAAAAAATCAGTGTAACTGTTATTGCAACAGGATTTCCTAAAGAAGAACAAGTTTTCACAGGAAAAGAAGAAGAGAAAATCTTTCACACATTGGAAGAAGAACAACCTATTGTGAAAAAACTATCCACCGAAACTCCTTTTCCCATTCAGGTAAAAAAAAATCCTGACGAAAGAATCAATGAGCCAAAAGAAGAAAAAACAATTTCCGAATCACCCGAACGAATAATTTTTGAATTGGAAGAGGCTAATGAAAAAGAAGAATTTAAAGCTGAAGCTGAACTAATTTCAGAAGAAAACGAAGAAAATGAGATTGTTTTTGAATTAAAAGAAGCGGAAGAAGTGCCTCAAATGGAATTAGAACCGGAAGAAACAGATGAAAAACCACAAACTATACGGTTTACTTTGGATGATGATTTTGAAGAAGAAACTTTTGAACTAAAGAAAGAAGAATCTGCAACACAAATGCAAACCGCACAAAAACCGGTGATAGAAGAAGAAACAGATCCGGAAGATCCTTTCGATTCGCCTATTTCACAATCTTTATCACAAGCGATTGAGGAACGCAGAGCACGATTAAAACAGTTTAATTATAAGTTTAAAAGCACTTTGAATCAAAAATCAGTTGATGAAATTGAAAATACACCGGCTTATAAACGACAAGGAATTGAGTTGGAAGGGCACGAAAGAAAGTCACCTTCTGATTTTATTGTAAGTGAAAATAATGAAAACGAGCTAAAAATAAGACCCAATAACTTTCTGCATGACAATGTAGATTAGGGAGTCTCATGGTTAATTTTTTTAAGAGAGGTTTGCGCTTAAAACTTTAGTTTTAAGCGCAAATTTTTCTTATCCTTGAGAATTTATCTGTTTCAGCACTTCTATTTCCTTTTTCAGTTGACTGATAATTTCATCTTTGGATTGAAGTAATTCTTTATAAAGAGCTTCTATTTTTTCTGAATAATTCAGATTATTCACGTTGAAATACCCCGATTGGGAACAAGCATTAAAAACAACCTGGTCATTAAAATTCTTAATTATCTCAGAAGAAATACCCAATATTTGTGCAATTTCCTCTAAACGTTCTTCTGTAATAGATGTTTTACAATTTTCTATATCAGAATAAGAACTTTGGCTCATCAATAATTTATCGGCCATATAACTTTGGCTAAAATTTTTGATTTCACGTATTTTCCTAATATTATTTCCCCAGCTTCTTAACATGATTCCAATAAATTACCGAGCAAAAGTAATAAATTATTGATTGCTAATTGGTTTCTATATAAAAAATTGTCTATAAAATTGCTTGAATTTTCAAACCTAAACCTCGAAAAACACTTTATTCATTATGGGATGAGTTTATTTTATTGAAATTCTAAACCAAAATAAGACAAAGATTTTACAAAATAAAAACTCCTTAATGTTAAGAAATTACTAATAGTATAAACTAAAAAACCTAAAATCTCATGAAATTAACTAAAAGTCTAATTCCTATCTTTCTGTTATTTATTACAGTAAAGGCAATAGCGCAATGCCCATCCGGAGCGCAAACTTACACATTCGATATAACAACTATTTCCAATGGACAAACCTATTGTGTGAGTGGAGAAGTAAACAACCTTTGGGGATTAACGATTGCTTCCGGAGGTAAATTAATTATTCTTCCTGATTCAAAATTAACCATTGGAAATTGGTTTGCACTAAATGGGACTTTAGAAGTATATGGTGGAGTGGAATTAAATTCCGGAATGTCCATGGGCACAACGTCTATATTAGAAATGAAAAACAACAGTTACTTTTCTATGACCGGACTAGTTCAAAATGCAATGGGAAAAATAAAAATGGCAGATTATTCCGTAGTTGAATTTTGCAATAATTTTTATAGGCAGATTTCAGGAAATCCGATGATACTTTATACCGGAACCGGAAAAAAAGCTTATTTTATTTCTAAAAATCAAGCAAGTGCCTATGAGGATCTAATTCCGCCAGCTTTAATAGGAGACAACAGTAATATTGTTTGGATTGCCATGGGTAGTGTTTTAGGTGTAGCTCCGGGCGATGCAAGCTACTGCGGACCAAATGCAACTCCATCAACTTGTCCTTCCTTATGGCCGGAAGGATTAACCTCAAGGTCAGTTTGTTTTGAAGCAGAAGAAATTATTTCAAAATTTCCTAATTGTACCGAATTCTCAGGAGCAGTAAGTTCTGATTGGAATAATTCGGCCAATTGGAACAATGGAATACCGGATGCGGCAAAATGTGCTATTATTCCCAATGGAAAACAAGTGGAAATTACTACAACAGCAGATGCTCAAAGTCTAACCATAGAATCCGGAGGCAAATTAATCATTAACGGAAATGGAATTCTTACTGTACAAGATTACGTTAATAACGCATCCGAAACAGCTGATTTTATTATCGAAGATGGAGGCCAATTGGTTCAAGTCAATAACGATGCTCTTAATTCCGGA
>JAQVDG010000171.1 GCA_028698395.1 Weeksellaceae bacterium | reverse complement strand
AACTCATCACGGGTGATGACTTCTCCGCTCCGAACTCCCCAACATTTCCAACCCCCAGCCGTTATCGCTAATGCTAAAAGCTTACGAATAAAAAATAAATTTGCAAAAAGGTAAATAATAGTTTACCTTTGTGCCAAAATGTAAGTGAATGAAATGTTCAGAATTGTTCAGAATTTTACAACAAGATGGTTGGTATCCAGTTTCACAAAAAGGATCACATGTGAAATTGAGGCATGACACAAAAAGTGGAATAATTATTTTTCCCAACCATGGAAGTCAAGAAGTTGGAAAAGGGCTGGAAAAGAAAATTCTGAAAGATGCGAATATTAAACTTTAATTTTAGTACTATGAAAAAACTTAATAAAAACATCAAAATTATAGTCGAAAAAACTGACACTGGTTTTTCAGCTTATTCCGAAGAGTATCCAATTTTTACAACAGGAAGAACTGTACCCGAATTATTAAAAAACGCATTTGAAGCGACTCAACTATGTTTTGAAGATCAATTTGAGGTTTCGCATGATAATTTAAAATTTGAAATTGACTTTGCACAATTCTTTCAATACTATAAAGTACTTAACGCAAAGTTTCTGGCAGAAAAAATTGGAATGAATCCAACATTATTGTCACAATACGTACAGGGACATAAAAAACCATCAGAAGCACAAACAGAAAAAATACTTTTGGGAATTCACCAGATTGGACAAGAACTGTCTGAAATGAACCTGATTTACAGACGATAAAAAGCATACTGCCATAAATAAAATTTTTATCTTTGCTCAAATAGACAAAAAGAATGAGATGCCTGAACAACAAAATATAGAATGGAAAGAGCCCTGGCGTGATGAATATCTCAAATGGATTTGCGGTTTTGCTAATGCTAAAGGAGGGAAACTGATTATTGGGATAGACGATAATGGTAAAATTGTAGGAGTTGAAAACTATAAAAGATTAATGGAGGACATTCCGAATAAAATTCAAAATCATTTAGGCATTGTATGTGACGTCAACTTAGTTGAAGCCGGAAATAAAAATGTTATCGAAATAGATGTTATGCCTTACGACATAGCTATCTCATATCAAGGTAAATATCACTACAGAAGTGGCAGCACAAAACAAGAATTAAAAGGAAATTCTTTAAATGAGTTTTTTCTAAAGAGGTCTGGAAGAACGTGGGATGATGTTATCGAATTAAGAGCTAGCATAGATGATATTGACATAAAAGCTATCGAATCTTTTAAAAAGGCAGCATTAAAGAGTAAAAGAATGCCGTTCATCGAAGATGAAAATGATATTAGCAATATTCTCGACAATCTATTACTGCTAGAAAACAAACAAATTAAGCGATCTGCTATTTTGCTTTTTGGGAGAAACCCTTGCCGCTTTTTTGTAAATGCTTACGTAAAAATCGGACGTTTTGGCCAAACTGATGACGATCTTTTATTTCAAGAAGTAGTTGAATCAAACATCTTTGAACTTGCTGATAAAACATTAGAAGTTTTAGACAGAAAGTTTCTCATTTCTCCAATAACTTATGAAGGTCTAAATCGCATAGAGAATTGGGAATATCCATATAAAGCTGTTCGAGAAACAATTATTAATGCCATCGTACATCGTGATTATACTGGGGCTCCGATACAGATTAGTGTATATGATGATAAAATTATAATCTGGAATGAAGGTAAACTGCCTGAAGGATTATCGATTGAAGATTTAAGAAAAAAGCATTCGTCTAGACCTTATAACCCTATTATAGCTGGAGTATTCTTCAAAGGTGGATTGATAGAATCTTGGGGACGGGGCACAATAAACATTTATAGTGAATGTTTGAAAGCAAACATACCAGAGCCAAAGTTTGAATCTAATTTTGGTGGAATTTCCGTAACATTATTCAAAGACAAATATACAGAAGAGCATTTATCTTCATTAGGTCTGAATGAACGTCAAATTAAAGCAGTCCTTTACACGAAAGAACATGCGAATATAACCAACAGTATTTATCAAAATATTTGTAAAATCTCAGAAAGAACAGCTTCTCGTGATTTAGAATTTTTAACAGAGCAAAGAATATTTGAAAAAACTGGTGAGAAAAAAGGGACTAAATATAAACTCAGATTTGACGGATAAATGGCGGATATTTTGTTCGTTTGGCGGATATATGGCGGATAAAAGACAAAAACAACGAAACGATAACAACACCTATATTTCATGCGGGATTTGGGTGCGAACCTGGAAGTGAACCGCGGTTTCGAAAATTTATAGTAAATTTGTAGCAGGTTTGACTGGGTAGTATTTCAAAATCCCGCTATTATGCCAAGCTGCAGGCGTTACAAACAAGTGGAAAAAGCATACGCAATATCAAATTACCCTGCTAGAAAAATATTTTGAACCCAGTTTCTGTTTTGTCTAATAGAATTTAGTATTTTTGTAAAAAGGATGAAAAATGGACATATATGCTAAGAAATATCAGATAATGGAGTGGATTATGAATTTACGAGACACTCAAATGATAGATAAACTTTTAAGTATTGCCGAAAAGTCTGATTGGTGGACAGAAATTAGCCAGGCAGAACGTGACTCAATCGAAAGAGGCATGAAGAACATTTCAGAAAATGAAGTTATTACTCACTCTGATGTCATGAAGCAATATGAAAAGTATATCTAAAGTTCTATGGACAAAAGAAGCCAATGAAAATTTAAGTAAAGTTATCAAATATTTGGAAGAGAATTGGACAGAAAAAGAGATTAAAAAATTTCTAACAAAACTCGACAAGCACATTTCGCTTATCCGAACACAACCAGATTCATTCCCAAAAGCTAACAATTACAATGTTCGTAGATCTGTTCTAACAAAACAAATTACTCTTTATTACAGTATTCGTCAAGAGACTTTATTTATTGTTTCAATATTTGATAACAGACAAAACCCGAAGAAACTTAAAATCTAATTTGATAACCAACTGCCACCAGTTTGTAACAAGCGAAAAAATTTGCACTCTATACCAATAATTGGTATCTTTGTAAAAATATTAAAAAATTATGGCAAAGAATACATCAATATTGCTAGGTGACTATTTTGATAATTTCATTAACCAACAAGTAAGATCTGGTAAATTCGCAACAGCTAGTGAAGTAATAAGAGCTGCGCTTAGACTTTTCGAATATGAACAATCAAAAAAAGCTGAAATAATTAAAGAATTAAAAAAAGGTGAAAAATCAGGATTTGTAAAAGATTTTGACCGAGCAGTTTTTCTTGAAAACATTCACGAAAAACACTTGTCGGAATAATGGAATACAAAATAACCAACTTAGCGAGTCAAGACCTCGAGAATATTTGGCTGTACACTTTTGAAAACTGGTCCATTGAACAAGCAGACAGATATCTAAACTTGATTATTGACGAAATTGAATATGTTGCTCAAAAACCTGATTCTGGCTTTGACTTCAGTTCGGTTAGGAAAGGATATTATCGTTCAAGGATTAAATCACATTTTATCTTCTATAGAATTGATCATAAAAATGACATTGTTGAAATTATCAGGATTTTACACCAAAGAATGGATATAGAAAACATACTAAGTGAATAATCAATCGGCAGTTGCTAATAACACCAACCTTCAAAGATATCACATTAAGCCAACTAAGACTAATTGAAATACAAACGTTTTTTTATGTTGAGACTCTTATAAATTAAATGAGCATGAAATTATACGACTTAATAAAATCAAATAATTGGTTAAGTGTTGAAATTACACTTCTTAGACTTTATCCCGACCAAATAAATATGATTGACGAGTACAGAAATGTATTTGAAAAATTGAAATTTATGAAGCCAGAAGAAAATGATATGAGTATTGTATTAACAGAATATGATAATGATGTTGATGACGAAAGCGAAATAAAAACGCATATAGATGTATCTGGAAGAAAAGAAGAAAAAGAAATAGATTCATTAACAGACAGTTATGCTCTTGAATTTGTAGAATGGAAAGAGTGGTTAGGAATGGACTTGGCCACTGAAACAATTAAAAATTTCAACGAATTAGAAATAATATCTCATTGTTTATTCGAAATGACTTTTATGGGTTACGAAGAAAAAGACATAAAAGAACAATTAGATGAGATTACCAAAAGAATTGATGAATATAAATATCTTACCGAAGAAGAAAAGAAATTGAAAACAATTTCATTTGAAGAAATTAAAAATCGCCTCGATGAAAAAGACGGCAATCAACAAGGGGTGTAGCCAACAAAGCCTAAAACTCATCCTGTGTTTGAGCGTATAAATGAAGATAATTTGAAATTTTAAGAATTCTTTATAATTTTAGGAAATTTTAGTACCCATGCTGTGTTAAATTTGGGTGCAGGCTTTATCACCAAACGCAAAAGGAAACTCTGTTAAAAATATACAAGAATGAAAACAATCTTCCTTATACTATTCTTAATTGTTGGCAAAATGATATTTAGTCAATGTAGTTTTACGATAAAATCGTTGCATATTGGTTCTGCTGATAATTGCCAGGGAACAGCAATTATTCAGAATGTTTCTGCTAAAGAACCTTTTACGGTGCTGTGGTCAAACGGACAAACATCCAATGTCGCTACAAATTTATGTGCCAGCTCTGTATATTGGGCCATATTAACAGATTCCAGCAACTGTATTGACTCTGCACAAATAAGAATGAGGCCTAGACAAAAAAGCGGCATTACCTCAACGACAGTGGAAAGAGATACGTCAGTAGTATTGGCCGATTTTAGTGTTTCTGGTTGCAATAGTTCTGATACTCATGAACTAAAAAATTCTGAAAACAACACAATTATTTCGGAGTGTATTTCAACATATTGTTGTTTAAAAATTAAAGGGGAGGTCTCTTTTAGAAATGATACATTATTTTTGACTGCCGTTGAGTTTGGAGAACCATGCAGATGTTTCTGCACATATAAGCTCAGTTTTGAGATCGAAGGATTAAGCTCTGACACGTACGATGTAGTAATTTTGAGAAAATGTGATGGCAGGGATCTGTTTCTACGCAGATTTGAAAGAATTCAATATCGCAACCCAAAGTTTTGATACTAGGGATATTACTTTAAAAATTTTAATGAGTTGACCCTGAAGCTTACCGACTACAATTTCCATGAGTAAAAAATTTTTGTATGTATTTAGCTAGTTGTAGGAACGATATAATAAAAAGGCTATGAATTAAAATTGGGCATGGAGCATGGAGCATGGGGCTTAAATTGTAGAGAGAATAGCATTTGTGTTAATAAAAACATTATGCTAAAATTTGTAATTATTTAGCTGCCCTGCAAAGTTAAAAAATTTTGACCATCGAAAGTGCCCTTTAATTCTTCGAAAATGTTTTTATTGTTTTTACGAGCAGTGGAAACAAAACTTTCGATTCTTGCATAGA
>JAQVDG010000170.1 GCA_028698395.1 Weeksellaceae bacterium | reverse complement strand
TGCTTAATTCGTTTAAATGAATATGAATTATCCGAAAAACCCAAAGAATTTCATATTTTCGCATAAATAAGCTTTCAGTAAATAGTGGCTTAAATTTTTATAGTACGAAATCCGGATAGAGTATATATTTTTCGGAAATTAATAGAATTATAAATAAAAAATATTGATTACATGACATTTCAACAACAAATACAACAAGGAATTCCGGCACAATTGCCTCAATTTAAATCAAGGGACAACAGTGTGAGTCATGCGCCGAAAAGAAAAGAAATTCTTTCAGATGATGAAAAAATACTAGCATTGAAAAACGCTTTACGTTATTTTGAACCAAAGTTTCATGCTGAACTAATTCCGGAATTTAAAGAAGAGTTAAAAAAATACGGTCGAATTTATATGTATCGTTTTCGTCCGGATTATGAGATTTACGCTCGTCCAATTGACGAATATCCCGGAAAATCCATGCAGGCAAAAGCTATTCAATTAATGATTCAGAACAATCTGGATAAAGCCGTTGCTCAGCATCCGCATGAATTGATTACGTATGGTGGAAACGGAGCCGTTTTTCAAAATTGGGCGCAATATCTTCTGACGATGAAATATTTGTCTGAAATGACTGATGAACAAACTTTGGTGATGTATTCGGGGCATCCGCTCGGTTTATTTCCATCTCATAAAAACGCGCCGAGAGTTGTTGTAACTAACGGAATGATGATTCCAAATTACTCAAAACCCGATGACTGGGAGAAATTCAATGCTTTAGGCGTTACTCAATATGGACAAATGACTGCCGGGAGTTATATGTATATCGGTCCTCAAGGAATTGTTCATGGAACAACGATTACGGTTTTGAACGGTTGTCGAAAAATTGACTCTAATGGAACGACAGGTAAATTATTCGTTACCGCCGGTTTAGGTGGAATGTCCGGAGCACAACCCAAAGCCGGAAATATTGCCGGCGTAATTTCTGTAACAGCTGAGGTTAATCCTGCCGCAACGTATAAACGCCATGAACAAGGTTGGGTGGATGAAGTAATTTCTGATTTGGATGAATTGGTTAATCGGGTTAAAAAAGCCAAAGAAAATAAAGAGGTCGTTTCCATTGCTTATGATGGAAATGTGGTAGAGGTTTGGGAAAAATTTGCTGAAAAAAATATGCATATTGATTTAGGTTCAGATCAGACTTCTTTGCATAATCCTTGGGCTGGTGGCTATTATCCGGTGGGTTTATCTTTTGAAGAATCCAATAAAATGATGGCAGAAAGTCCGGAATTATTTAAAGAAAAAGTACAAGAAAGTTTACGCAGACATGCAGCTGCAATTAATAAACATACTGCGAAAGGAACTTATTTCTTCGATTACGGTAATGCTTTTTTATTGGAAGCCTCCAGAGCCGGAGCCGATGTGATGGCAGAAAACGGAATTGATTTTAAATATCCTTCTTATGTTCAGGACATTATGGGACCAATGTGTTTTGACTTTGGATTTGGACCTTTCCGTTGGGTTTGTACTTCAGGAAAACAGGAAGATTTACAAAAAACGGATGAAATTGCTTGTAAAGTTTTAGAAGAAATTATGAAAAATTCTCCGGAAGAAATTCAACAACAAATGCAGGACAACATCACTTGGATAAAAGGAGCTCAGGAAAACAAATTAGTAGTTGGCTCACAAGCGAGGATTCTGTATGCCGATGCTGAAGGACGTATTAAAATTGCAAAAGCTTTCAATGATGCAATTAATAAAGGAGAAATCGGACCGGTAGTTTTGGGGCGCGATCACCATGACGTTTCAGGTACAGATTCACCTTTTCGAGAAACCTCTAATATTTATGATGGTTCCAAATTTACAGCTGATATGGCAATTCAAAATGTGATTGGCGATAGTTTCCGCGGTGCTACCTGGGTTTCCATCCATAATGGTGGTGGTGTGGGATGGGGAGAAGTCATCAATGGTGGATTCGGAATGTTATTAGACGGTAGTGCAGATTCTGAAAAAAAATTAAATTCTATGTTGCATTGGGATGTAAATAATGGAATTGCACGCAGAAGTTGGGCGAGAAATGAAGAAGCGGTTTTTGCTATTAAACGAGCCATGGAAAATGAACCTTTATTAAAAGTAACTTTACCCAACTTTGTGGATGAAAATTTATTGTGAATCATCATTTGAAATTTAAGATGAAAAAAGTAGGCTTTTTTTGGAGTATAATATTTTTATTTTCTCATTTTGCTTGTCCTCCCTTTTTCAAATTTCTCAAAAAGTAATGTTTATACTAACGAAAAATGTCCAAACTCCGGAACAAGTTTGATTCCCGTTGTTTCTAATCCCGATTTGGGAATTTCAACTATTACTTTTGGGGATTTTAAATGCTAACTCAAAAAAGGAATATAAACGTATTAATTCTTCACAAAATCCGGTATTTAGAGCTATTTTGTTTTATGGAAAAACCGATAATTACGATTATTACGTTTTATTGAATTTTGATGGAGAATTGCCTGAAAATTATATTTCAAACGATACAATTATTGGAGGAAATCTTTATACTTTGGTTGCTTCAAAATCAATTCATCAAAATGATTTTAATTATTTGAAAACTCATTTTTATTCTATTGAAACGGATTTGACTGAGAAAGTTTGCTTCTAAAAGAAGATGGGTATAAATCAATAAAAGTAAACAAGGGAATTTTAGGTTTTAAGCTTTTTTGAGTTAAACTTTTCTTTTAGGATTTGCTTTCAGAAAAGAATCCCATCCGGAATAACTTTTTTGTTCCCTTTCGTTTCCTGAATTGAAAAAATGACAAACGGCAGCTGCCAAACCGTCGGTTGAATCCAAACGCTTGGGAAGTTCTTTTAAATCAAGTAAATGCTGGAGCATTCCGGCTACTTGCTCTTTGGAAGCATTTCCATTTCCGGTAATTGACATTTTAATTTTTTTGGGAGAATATTCCGTAATCGGGATTTCGCGATACAATCCCGCTGCCATAGCGACTCCCTGTGCACGTCCTAATTTTAGCATAGATTGAACATTTTTGCCATAAAAAGGAGCTTCAATTGCTAATTCATCCGGATGATAAGTGTCAATTAGCGATAAAGTTCTTTCAAAAATTTTCTTTAATTTTAATTCATGGGTATCGTATTTATGAAGTAAGAGTTCATCCATCAAAAGAAATTCCATCTTTTTCTTTTCAATTTTAATTAATCCGAACCCCATTACGGTTGTTCCCGGGTCAACTCCCAAAATAATCCGCTCCATTTGGCTAAATTAAAGTTTTAATCAGTAGTATGCAACTGAATATTTAATTGGTCATCTCTTAATTTATTTACAAAAAAAATTAAATAGACTCCAATTTCAAAAACCAAATTAGTTAATGGACTTAAAAAATTATGTATTTTTGAATTATGCTTTCAAACAAAACAAAATATGGAATAAAAGCATTGGTTTTTTTGTGTAGAAACCAGGAGGAAGGTCCTCTTTCTATTTCCAAAATTGCGGAAAATGAGAATATTCCTCATAAATTTTTGGAATCCATCCTTTTGATTTTAAAAAAGAAAGGGATTTTAGCTTCAAAAAAAGGTAAAAAAGGAGGTTATTATTTGCTTAAAAAGCCAAATGAAATCATGATGACCGATGTTTTTCGTTTGTTAAACGGACCAATTGCCATGTTTCCCTGTGCCAGTTTGAATTATTATGAAATCTGTGAAGATTGCCCTGATGAAGTAAGTTGCACGGTCAATCATCTCTTATTGGAAATCCGTAACCAAACGCTTGCAATACTCCGTAATAAAAGCCTTTCTCAATTGGCTGATGAAACGCCAAAGTTTAGTGATTCCTGATTTGTTTTGAATTTATACACTTTTTATTTTAAAAATTCCATTTATATTTGCAATTCCTACTAATCCGATAGGGTTTATAGGTTGTGGTAATTGATTGTTATTTTAAGATAAAAAAAAGAGCGGTGACGAAAATAGATTAAGAAGTTTTAAGAAAGCCATTTCTTGGTTAATTATTAGCACTCTCTATCGGAATTTTAGAATTTCTAATTAGAACCTTTGAAAGAGTATAGAATATTATAAAAATGGGAAAATAAAAAGATATGGATACAGTAGAAATGAATCAACGATTAAATATATTTAAACCTGCGGAAATTGTAGAATGGGCGGTTGAATTCTCAAAAAAGCCAATTATAACCACTAATTTCAGGCCTTATGAAAGTGCTATTCTGCATTTAGTTACTCAAATTAAACCCGATATTCCTGTGATTTGGTGTGATACTGGTTATAATACGCCGCAAACTTACAAACATGCGGATGAATTAATTAAAAAATTAAAATTAAACATCCAGATTTATGTTCCTAAGCAAACTGTTGGATATAGAAATGCAACATTGGGCATACCTGAAATCAATACACCTGAGCATCAATTGTTTAGTGAGCAAGTTAAATTAGAACCTTTTAGACGGGCAATGGCTGAATGGAAACCTGATTTGTGGTTCACCAATTTAAGAAAAGGACAGACTGCTTTCAGAGATAATATTGATATAGTTTCAAAAGGGAAAGATACAGAATTAAAAGTCAGTCCGTTCTATCATTTTACTGATTTGGATTTAGATGTTTATTTGAAAGAATTTGATTTGCCCAACGAAACCAATTATTTTGACCCAACGAAAGCTTTGGAAAACAGAGAATGTGGGATTCATGTTTAAAATCAAGAAAAGAATGATTGGGTGAAAGGAATTTCTTGAAACTAAATCTCTGTATTTTCCTTTTCCACGACTTGTGGTTTTCTCAAAATCTCCAGTTTTGAAATAGCTGTTTCTACATTTTTTACTCCTTCAAAACGAAGGAATAGAAGATTTTCTCCTTCTTTAGAAGGTTTTTCTTTGAATTGCGCCCATCGTGGATTTTCATGTAAGACAGAAAGAATATAACGAAATTGCTCCGATTCAAAATAAGACGATTGTGATTTTCCGACAAAATAAGCCAACATTACTCCTTTTTTAAGCACAATTCGCTCCCAACCGGCATCTTTGGCAATCCATTTTAAGTGCATACTTTTCAGTAAATTCGACACTTCTTTTGGATAGTCACCGAATCGGTCGATTAAGTTTACTTCAAACTGATGTAATGCCGATTCTTCCTCAATTTCTGCCAATTCTCTGTATAACGCCAAACGTTCTTCCACATTGTTCACATAATCATCCGGAATTAAAATTTGCAAATCAGTATCAATTTGTACATCTGACACATAATTTTTATCTGTAGAAGACTGATTGTTAAATAATTCCTTGAATTCTGTTTCTTTTAACTCATCTATGGCTTCATTTAAAATTTTCTGATAAGTATCGAATCCGATTTCTGCCATAAATCCGGATTGTTCGGCACCCAATAAATTTCCGGCTCCTCGAATTTCCAAATCTTTCATGGCAATATTGA
>JAQVDG010000169.1 GCA_028698395.1 Weeksellaceae bacterium | reverse complement strand
CTCTTCCTTTGGGATTTGCTTTTTTACAAAAGCAGCAATTTCATTGTCTTCCAAGTCACAGACATTGAAATTTGTGAATAGTGGGAGTAAGTCAATGTTGGTGTAAGGTCGTGATGTGATAATGTAGTTATTAGTTGGGTATTTTGTAACAAAAGAATCAATGTCTTTTGTTGTCTGGGTTTTTATACTTGAATTTAACTCGTCATATCCGTCAAAGAAAAAAACGAAACTATCAGAGTCAAGCAGTCTATCTATAATTGCGTTGGAAAACCCTAATTTTTGAAACTTAAATATCTCATTAAAAATATAGTCGTTGATGTTTCCTTTAAATTCGTTGAGATACCTAAGTTCAATCTTAATTGGAATTTTATAACCCTCTTCAAAGCAGTTAACAAAAAGATATTTTACAATTGTGCTTTTACCACTACCTGCATTTCCGAAAAGGGTAATATAATTCCATTTATTGAGCAACTTCTTTGCAGAATGAGTTGAAATTCTTTTTTCAATATTCGCATTTTTCAATTCACGAATAAATAGTGGCTGATAAAAGTCGTTTAACGGTTTGGGCTCTGCTCTGTGAAGAATAGTCTTAGCATAAAAATTTCTTTTATACTCCTCAACTTGATACTCTAAAAGTCTATTTGAGAAAGACTGTTGAAGTTCTGTCCCGATAAAACTTAGAAGTTTGTCAATTGGTCCTTTAAAAATTGAAGCTAAATCTTTTATTTCCATGTCTGTTTTCGTTTGCTAAATTATTTTTTATGTCTGTCAATTTAGTTAAGAATTATTCTTCAGTCCTTTTGTTTCAGCACTACTTTTTCTTGTTAGCACTGTCCCCAACGGTTGCAGGTAACGTTTTGGCGCTTGGCGCAGTGGCGGATTTCGGAGCTCAAAACTGTCAATACACAACAAAAGTTGATGCGAGGTAGAATGTTCAATTAACCACTTCACCAGCCATTGAGCCAAACGCCTGTTGGCGGTAGTTGTTCTCATATTAATCCAAGTAGTTTCTTCTGTACGTTAGTTGTATTGTCACAAGGTTTACAAATGTCGGCTATGTTCTCGGGGCATAAAAGGTCAGCGTTGCCACTAGAGCTGTAAATCTTTGGTCGTCTTGCCGCTGGCGAGAAAAATAGTCTGTGTCGAAAATATGGGTATGCCCTTTGGTCTAATGAGCATATTATTTTACATCCAGATACTCTCAATAATGCAACTAAATGTTGGTCATCAAAATTGTTATGTTGAATCATATTTGAAACCACAATTTCTTCTGCATCAACTAAATTACAATCAACATATTCAGCTTTTCCTGCCTTTCTTAATTGTAAGTATATGGCAAGATATTTATTTTTTAACTCACCGAGATATTTGGTTCCCCCATAAACTATTTTCCCCCTACCGTTATAAATCCATTCGATTACAGGTTCAAATTCATTGTGATTGACTGCTTCTTTATCAAAAACAGCACTTAAACAATTTGTATCTACTATCAAACACATAGTTATACCTTTAAAAGTTCAAGTTGTTCTTTGATAAAAAACTCTCTAAAATCTTTAGGCTGGACGTCTGGTAAAGAGCCATTTTCGTTAATGTCAATACAGGTTAAAGTGTTTCCTTCTTTAGTTCTGTTGAAAAAAACAATTTGACTTTCCGGATTCTTACTTTCACTCTTGAAATTCTTATTCATTTTTAGTCTGTATCTATCTATCGTATAGTCAGAGTGAGTTTCGATAATAAAGTTTTTTTCTTCACTCAAATAGGATTTGAGAATAAAATCACCAAATGCAGCTTGTCCTTTAGGATGCAGGTGTATTTCTGGTTGCTGAATGGCAAACCAAGATTTTGAAGGTCTTGCAATTACTTCAACAATGAGTGGTAAAATCTGAGAAACACCATAGCCAACATTTGTAATTTTAAGTGGATTGCCATTGATTACAATATGAATCTCAAAAGGAGAAGTGTCACTTTTTCCAAGATTCGTTATTTTTATTTCTTCAAATAGTCCGCTGTCACGACCAAACTTTTTTAGAATTTCTTCTACGCTGTTTGCCTTTTTCGTATTCTTTTTTGATGTAAGTAATTTCTTGAGAATATAAGGAGCGTGTGTCCCGTCAGGATTAAAATTTATTTTATAGTTGTCATATGTCCTTTTGGGCTCTGTTCTAATAGGTGCAAGCCAAGCTATATCTCTTAAAAAGGATGGAATCTTAAATCCTTTAATTTCATTCTTTTTATCGTCTTTTCTTATTTCTCTAGCTATTATCGTGTCAATCTGTAAAAGAAATGCTTGTCTAAAAAATGAACCTTCGATATTCACTTTTGTGTAAGTCTTGTTTTCAAGTCCATTTGATTTAATCCATTTTCCGAAATATTTGAGTTTGTTTGATTCTGTGATATTTTCCAAGTCAATGATAGAGTAACGGTATTTAAAACCATTATCTTCAATTATGGCTTGAAAATTTATAGTCTTATCTATCAAGCAAATTTCACGTAGTTCAGGTTGTCCTTCTTTTTCAAAGAATCGCATTTTAATAGCACTGATATTTAACTCCTTGTCTTTGCTGTCCCCTAAAAGTCCAATGTCAAAAAACTTTCTTTTTGAAGAATTTGAACTCATTATTTCACTAAAATAGCCTAATTCAGCTTCTTCGGAATTGAAGTCTTGCATTAACCAAAATCGAGGGTCTGAAACAATTTTAATTAGTTTCAAAACCGAGGTCTTACCAGTGCTATTCTCTCCTACAAAAAAATTAATGTTCTTTAGAGGTAGGAAGGTGTCACTGAAGCCACGAAAATTGTCAAAATATATTACTGGCATATTGTCTTTGTTTTTGTTGTTAAATTTATGTTTTTCTGTCGTTTTACAATTACCGCCAACGTTTCGAGGCTTTGCGAAGGAGCGGATTAGAAAGACTAAACTTTCAATTTAGCACTAACGTAAGCAAAACCATTTTTTCTATTTGCTAATTTACAAAAAAGATCAAATAAAAAATGGTTTTGCGGATTAAATGCACAAATCTTGAATTAACCACTTAACCCGCTCTTTTGCAAAACCTTTGTTGGTGGCAGTGCTTGTTATTTTCCGCTTTTTCTTCTATTATCTTCTTTGCATAACATTTGGCAATTTTCGGCTGATGTTTTACCTCCTAAATGCCAAGGTGTGATATGGTCGGCTTCCATTCCTGTAAGCTCGTAATGTTCGGTGCAAACAGGACAAATTCCTTTTTGCCTTTCGTATGCTTCACGTTTTTGGTTGTCTGTAAATGCACGAATGTTTAAGTGTCTTTCTTTGCCTGTCAAAACGTATTCGTAAATACCTTTTTTGTTGGTTACATCTTCGTCTTGCATTAAGTCAGCGACTTGTTGCTCTAACTTTTTGGGGTCAAGTTTTTGGTCTTTGAACTCGTTGTAAAGTAAGCCCCAAGCAATGCCTTTCATTTCTTTCCTGTAAGTTGGAAAAGTTGCTTTTGTCCAACTGATTACCGAACTAAAATAATTCCAAAGTTCTATTGCTGTTGGGTCGTGTTGATGGTTTGCCATATAAACAACAATATTTCCTTTTGAAATCCAATTGATTGCCGTTTCCAAATATTCTTGTCTGTTGGCAGTTCCGCTTAAATATTCATCGCCAATTTTTGGTCGGCTGTTTTTAGAGAAATAACGCTTTGCGTCACTAACCCAACTGCCCGAATAGACTGCATTTCGTAATTCTTGGTCGGTTAGTTTTTCTCCTGCTATGTTGATTGTTTTAAACCATTCTAATTTTTGACTGTCTGTTCCCGAACACAAATAAACCATTAGTTTGTAGTTCAAAATTTGCTCCTGTTCGTCTTTTTGCAAGTTGTGGAAATACTTGAAAAAGTAAGCAAAATCGCCATTTACATACTGACAAATTGAAATCGTTCTTTGTTGTCCGTCAATGACTTCATAAGTTTCATTTCCATTGTCTGCCCAATACATTACATTTAACGGAAAGTTTTTTGTAATGGTGTCAATAACAGCTTCACGTTGTTTGTCTTTGTAAACAAATTCACGTTGGTAGGGTGGACGTATGTCTAATTTACCACCAAAACCAACAACTCCGTCTTCTTCATTATCTTGATAGCCATTTGTAAGTTCTCTTATAGTTATTTCTTTCAACTCGATTTTCATAATCTTTTGTTTTTAATCACAATTCTTGCGTAAATTTCTTTTCCGTTAATTCTAAAACGGCTGACTTTTCCCGTAATTTCTTCTACTAAAGGTCTGTCTATTCCTAAAATCTCAAATTGGTCGGGATTGTATTTGTCCAAAAATGTGATTGGAACACCCATTGCACCTTTGTAGTCCATAGGAATTTCGGCAACTTTGTTTACGTTAATTGCATCGTAATTGTCGTAAGTTGGATATTCTTCGGGATTGTATGTTTTGTAAAGGATTAAGTCTTCGTGGCGTTTGGAAATGTCCAAATTTGTGAACCAACAAATATTGCCCAAACTTCGCCATTTCTGACCTGTTTCGTCTTGTCTGAAACGTGTTTCTCTTTCTTCGTAATGGTCTGGAACTTTAAATTCCATATCGCCACTTTTGTAGCCAACCCAAATTCTATTGTCTTTAAAATATTGAAAAATTTCTTTGTAAGTAACTGCGTTTTGACTTCCTACAATTACAAACTTTTTGTCGTATTCCATAAGTTGGGCAACGTATTCTCGAAACAATGAAAAAGGCGGATTGGTAACGACAATATCGGCTTGCGTTAGCAAGTCGATACTTTCTTTACTGCGAAAATCGCCATCGCCTTTTAATGGTTTTATTCCAATCTCGTTTGGGTCGGGAATGAAGTTGCCGTTTTTATCTCCGTTGTATTCGAGATAAATCGCTTGTTCTTTGTCGTTTTGACTGAACAAATCTATTTCTTGACTTTTATAACAAGTTGCAATTAGTTTTTTAAGACCAAGCTTTTCAAAATTGTAAGAAAAATAATGAAAGAAATTGCTAACTCGTGGGTCATCACAATTACAATAAACAACCTTGTCTTTGAAGTGTTGTTTATAATATTTTAACTCTCTTTCAATATCTGAAAGTTGTGTGTAAAATTCGTCTTGTTTGTTATCTTTTGCTGAATGAAAATTTTTGTTCTTCGCTGTTTTTGCCATTTGCCGCTTTCCGATTTACGGTAGCAAATGTTTTTCAGTCGTTAATTGTCGGAATGTTGAATTTTAGCCGAAACGTCTGATAGCATTGCCACCAACGGTTGGAAGATTGGCGAGGTTGGGGATTTCGGAGACGGAATCAACAATCGAAGCCTTTCGACCCCAATCTTGCCAATCTTATGTTATCTGCTGTTTATTAATCTTTAAAATACAATTTATATGTTAGAAATATATGCAAAATTCAACACCGATGAAAAAGTAGCTGTTTGGTGTTTACCCTCTCAAAGAGGACAAATTATTAAA
>JAQVDG010000168.1 GCA_028698395.1 Weeksellaceae bacterium | reverse complement strand
ATAGTTATTGGCAATTCTTTCGATTTCACCTTCTCTTAATTTTTGAGAAACAACTCCAATTTTCTTTGCCGGAATTCCTGCCCATAT
The DNA here is from genome assembly GCA_028698395.1 of Weeksellaceae bacterium. Next base: position 5,363 of record JAQVDG010000168.1, on the reverse strand, counting down.
TTCGCCTTCCCGAATGTGAGTATTTTGTGTAACAACTGCTCCGGCAGCGACAATTGCATACGATTCCACTATGCAGTCATCCATGACAATAGCTCCCATTCCGATTAAAACATTGGAATGAATAGTGCAACCATGAACAATGGCATTGTGCCCGATAGAAACCTGATCGCCGATAGTAGTTGGTGATTTTTGATAAGTACAATGAATCATTGCATTATCTTGTACATTTACTTTATTTCCTATTTTTATAAAATGAACATCTCCTCGTAAAACTGCATTGTACCAAATACTGCAATCATTTCCCATACTTACATCACCAATTAGAGTTGCTGTTTCGGCTAAAAAACAATTTTCTCCCAATTGAGGTTTTTTCTCTCCTAATTCCCGTATTAATGCCATTTTTGAAAATTTTTACGAAAATAGAAAAATCTAAGGATTTTCTGAAGCTGTTTAAGTTTTATTGGTAAAATATAATTTTTATCGTGTACTAAATAATAGTATATAAAAAACCGGACTTATTTGTAACAATAAATCCGGTTTTCTTAATAAATTAAAACTTATTTAATTTCTGCACAGCCAATCCGTCCACCAGCATTTCCTGTCGGTTGAGTGTGGTAATCATCTGCATCAGCATGAACAATTAAGGAATGACCTATAATGTTTTTTGAATCATCATCACAACCTAAGCACCAATGATCCGTAGTGAAAACTAAGTTGGCATTTCCTTCATCATCTGCAATAAGATTCCCGATGTCCCCCATGTGAAAATGTTCTTTTCCCCATTTTCCGTGGTCAGTTCCGGCAGGATTCCAATGTCCACCGGCAGAAGTACCATCATCAGATGAACAATCTGCATATTCGTGAATATGAATACCGTGTTCGCCCGGAGTAAGTCCTGCCATATTTACTTCCATGGTAACTTCATTACCATTTTGAGTGAATTTCACCTTTCCACTTACACCTGAGTCACTTTTTGGACTAATTTCATATTCCAAAATAATCGCTTCTTCCTGTACCTCAACTGTTTTCTCTTCAATTTCAGTTACAGGCTCTTCCTTTTTCTCACATGAGAGAATAAATAATCCCGATGCAAGAATCATTAAACTTAATCTTAAATTTTTCATTGTTTTTTTGTTTTGAAGGAATAAATGTACAAAACATAAAAGGAAATGAAAAATAATCCCGAAAAAACACTTAGGAAAACGGATTTAAGAATACCTGGAATGAACGAAGTCCAAGGTAAATTGTAAAGCTAATTTTGAAATATGCAAAATGAAATCATCTCTTTCCAAATAAGGCAAAAAATAGGATTTTGTAGAAGTTTCAACGCCGTTACTGACTGCAATCCAAACCCAACCGACTTCCTTTTGGTCTTCACCTTTGTTCGGACCGGCAACTCCGGTTGTTGAAACAGCAATATCCGTATTTAATTTCTCACAAGCTCCTTTTGCCATTGCAATTGCAACTTCTTTGCTCACTACCGTATATTTTTCGATGATTTCTTTTGGAACATTTAATAAATCTTCTTTGATTTCTGTGGCATAAGAAACGATGGAACCTTTATAATAAGCAGAACTTCCTGAAACAGAAGTGAGTAAATGAGCAATCATCCCGCCGGTACAACTTTCGGCGGTGGACAAAGTCAATCCGGATTTTTTTAATCTTTTACCTAAAATCTTCTCAGTAGCGGCTTGATGGGAAGAATCTAAATGGTTTTTTAATAAAGGAATAACTTTTTGAACTTCTGATTGAATCTGAGATTTAAGCTCATCTTTATTTTTTCCGATTGCAGTCAAACGAAGTTTAATTTTTTCTCGTTCCGGTAGATAAGCTAAATGAATGTTTTCAGGTAAATTATCTTCCCAATCATTGATGTGAAGCGATAAATCGCTTTCAGGAAAATGTGAAACCGATAAAAAATGATGAATTACATAAGGTAAATTTAATTTTTTCTGTAATCGGGGAAGAACTTCAGTTTTTATTAAATTTTTCATTTCAAATGGAACTCCGGGTAAATTAATCAGAATTTTCCCGTTGAATTCTGTCCATATTCCGGGTGCAGTTCCGAGTGGATTCGGTAACGGAATAGAAATTTTTGGAATTAAAGCTTGATTGTGATTCAAATTGTTCATCGGACGATTTATTTTGGCAAACCTCTTTTTTAAATCAGTCAAAACTTCTTCATTTATAGTGAGTTCTGAATCAAGGAAATCAGAAAGAGCAAGTTTGCTTACATCATCCTTAGTTGGTCCTAAACCACCGGTTATAATGAAAATATCGGTTTCTGAAAATAAGCGTTTTAAAGTGTTGGTGATACTTGAATGCTTGTCGTGAATTGATAAAATTTCTTCAATTTCTAAGCCGATTTTGGTTAAATATTTTGCAATATAAGCTGAATTGGAGTCAATAATTTGTCCAAAAAGAATTTCATCTCCTATAGTTATAATTCTGACTTTCACAGATTTAATTTTTTCCAAATTTATCTTTAATCGCATTTTCTACCCGGACAAAAAGTACAATACAAGTTAAAACTGTTAAAATCAGTCCGGCAGTAATTTGCGTATTTTCATCCGCTTCAATAAATTTTCCGATGAAAGACATTAAAGTAAGAAAAAAACCGAGATTGATGAGTTCTTTGGAAGAATAATTTTGTGCAAAATCCCATCTTTCCTGTGATTTCATGGAAGAGCGAGTTCGGTAACCGTATAAATAATTGATTTTTTTTGGTGGATATTTGAGCATAATGAATCCGGCAATCATAAAAATAGGACCGGTAATCAACGGGATATAAAGTAAATTATCAAACATTCTGTTTTATTTAAATAAAGTGTACGTTGCAAATTTAGTATTTTTGCAGTATGAAAACTTCAAAAATAATTCTCTTTGATGGTGTTTGCAATCTTTGCAATTCAACGGTGCAGCGAATTATTCGAAATGACGATCAAAATAAATTTCAATTCGCATCACTTCAATCTGATTTTGGGCAGAAGTTTTTACAAAAAAATCAACTGAATTCTACAGAATTTAAATCATTGATTTTAATAGATGAGAATCATTGTTATTTCAAATCTGATGCGGCTTTGCGAATTGGAAAAGAATTAAAAGGAATATACAAAATCTCTTCTTTTTTACTTTGGATTCCTAAGTTTATTCGCGATTTTGGTTATGATTTTATTGCTAAAAACCGTTACAAATGGTTTGGAAAATCAGAAAGCTGTTGGTTGCCTACTCCCGAATTAAAACAAAAATTTATAGATTAAGATTTAAATCTGTTTTTTATTCTTCTGTATTCACCAAAACATGGTAAGCTCCGGGCGTGGGAGCTGTAACTCTTGGAATTCCTAAAATATCAACCGGAGCATATAAATTGGAATAATTGGCACTACCAAAACCTTCGGCAGCAGAACCGGTTTTTAAGCGTAAATTATTTTTTCCAAATCCGGGATTTACAAAAAGTGGGTTAACATCAATTAAATTGATTGAAAAATCAATTCCTTCTACTAAATCCGGATAATCTAAACGAATGACATTATTTTTGAAATTATGATTGAAAATCGATTCACCTTTGTCCAAAATAATTGAATTTAAGGCTCTTCCATAAAAAATACAATTGTAAAAATTTGCCAGAGTTAAAGGAATATTTGAGTTTCCTTCGCCTAAATTCGATAGATATAAACTATAATTTCCGCCTGCGCCAGTGCCTATGTTGAAATAGTTAGCGAAAGTCGATTGAACAAATTGAACATCACCGCCTTCTATTGCCAAAGCCGCTAAATTACTGTTGTTAATGACTAAATTTACTCCTCTTAAAGTAGAATTTATTCCGTACAGACCGATTTGTTCGTTGTTTAGAATTTTAGTATTTGAAATTTCCAAATTGGAATGATCGACTTCCAAACCAATATTTCCACTTCGAATTATGGCGTAATTGATAGAATTTGCAGTTGTTTTATTAGGAGATTTAATTCGGATTTTCCCCCACATATTCGGTAAACTGTCTGAACGTTCGTCCATACGGTCGGTTCTGAAAATCACTTCATTTCCTAAACTTCCGTTAACATTTAAAAATCCGTTGACAAATAAATTGGCATCTTTATGAAAATAAACTTTAGTATTGGCAGCAATATTCAGATTATCGGCATTGACTGTTCCGAAAATAACCCGGGAATAGTCGTTTGACCAGTCTGATTCCATTAATTGATATGAATCAGATAATTCTTTATTGTAAAATTTTGCTTTTTCAATATAAGAAATCAATTTAATTTGTTGGACTCCGGCATCGGTTTCAAAATTGATTTCATCTTCATAAACTGGATTGGGAAGAGCTTCACTTGCAGCAATTTCAACAAAAATTAAGATACTGTCTTTTTTTCGTATAGCCACATTTTCAAAATCAAAACCGGGCATTCCATCCACATTTACTCTGTAATACGAAGATTCTCCACGTGATAAATAGATTTTAGGTAGAAAAACGTCTTTGTTCTGATTATTTTTTACGGTAAGAATATAAGTTTGTGAGTTAGTATAATTGAAAATCGTATCCAAATTCAAAGTGTCTTTGGAAAAACTCAACTCACTGGAAGCTCTTTCAAAATCAAAATCATCCCGACAAGAAGAAAAAATAGCGAAAAGAGCAACAAAACTTAAAACGATTAAATGACGGATTTTCATACGTATATCTTTATTTATTTTAATTTCAACGAGAATTTTTAGATAAAATTTAAATTCATTCTGATGAAAATTAATGAGGCAAAACTAATTAAAACCAACTAATGTACAAAGTTACAGATGTGAATATTATTTTTATTTATGGAAAGACGACGGGAAATGCTTTTGTACTTTGTATATTAAATAATAATTTAGCCAATTATTTCAGTAATGGAAAACCGGAAAGTTTTAATTGTAACCTATTATTGGCCACCGGCAGGCGGACCGGGCGTTCAACGTTGGTTAAAATTTTCAAAATATTTACCAGAATTGGGTATTCAACCGATTATTTATACACCGGAAAATCCTTCTTATCCGCAATTAGATGAGAGTTTGCTGGCTGAAATCCCAAAAAAAATCAAAGTAGTGAAAACAAAAATTTGGGAACCTTATCAAATCGCAGAATTTCTCAATCCTAAATCCAAAGCCTATAAAGTTGGACAATTTGAAAAAAAGGAAAAGCAATCTTGGCTTACGAAAGTATCGGTTTTCATTCGTGGAAATTTCTTTATTCCCGATGCTCGTAAATTCTGGATTCAACCGTCAATTCACTTTTTGAAAAATTATTTAGTTGAAAACGAAATAGATACAATCATCACAACCGGCCCGCCTCATAGCTTACATTTAATTGGTTGGAAATTAAAACAATTAAATCC
>JAQVDG010000167.1 GCA_028698395.1 Weeksellaceae bacterium | reverse complement strand
TTTTTCCAAATACTCAAAGTTGCAAAATGGTCAATTTCATCGGTTAATGGTTTAGGCGACTCTTTCCAGAAGATTTCCACCCACATTCTTGCTACAACAAAAAGCGTTACAAAACTTGCAATGATAGAAGCAGCCAATAAAAAATATTCTCCTGCTTTTAAGGATTCACCAAAAAACTGAATTTTAGGCCAAAATCCGGATAAAGGTGGAATTCCAATCAATGAAAATAAAGTAATTGCCATCACAAATGAAAGTTTCGGATAATCTTTTCCTAATCCTCCCAAGCGAGTCATATCAATAGTTTCCCGTATTTTTTGAATAATTCCGGTTATCATTAGGATATTACTTTTTACAATTACATCATGCATCAAATAAAAAATAACTCCTACGATTGCCAATTCCGTATAAATCCCGATTCCGGCTATTAAATACCCAATATGACAGACAATTAAATAGGAAATTATTCTTCGGATACTTCGTTTATTGATAGTTCCCAAAGCACCTGTTATCATAGTCATTATAGCAATAACAACAAATACATTCCGAACAAATTCATCCGGTTGAAATATAAGTGTAAATACTCTTAACATGGCATAAACACCCATTTTAGTCAGTAATCCACCAAAAATGGCAGCAATCGCCGAAGGCGGTGTATGGTAAGACGAGGGCAACCAAAAATACAATGGAAATACAGCTGATTTAATTCCAAATCCAACAAAAAATAAAGGAGCAGTTACCGAAACCAATCCTTCACTCTGGATTTCATCTATTTTCAAAGACAAATCTGCCATATTCAACGTTCCTGTAATTCCGTACAAAATCCCGATGGCGGTCAAAAATATGATAGATGCTAACATATTCATGGTTACATATTTAATTGCACCTTCCATTTGCATTTTCTTCCCACCTAAAGTCAATAAAACAAAGGAAGAAATAATTACAACCTCAAACCAAACATACAAATTGAATATATCGCCTGTTAAGAAAGCTCCCATAAGTCCCATAATCAAAAAATGATACATGAAATAATACCCATGTTTTATTCGACTGGTATTCAATGCTGCTGCGGAATAAATCCCAACAGCCAAACTGACGACAGCCGTTAACAAAACCATAATGGAACTAAAAGAATCCGATACAAAAGTAATTCCAAACGGAGCTTTCCAACCTCCTGCCTGAAGAACTAAGAAACCTTCCTCCTGAGTTACAAAAAACAAGCGCAGACAAAGTAAAAACGCAATACTGTTTCCCAAAAAACTAATGATTTTTTGTGCTGCTACTTTTTGCCAGAAAAACAGCAATAGCACAGCAGTTATCATGTGTGTAAGAATCGGGGCAAGTATAAAATTCGTCATCATATATCTAAATCCTGGATATTTAAGGAATCTAAATCATCAGAACCCGTTGTTGCATATACTTTTTTAAGCAAAATAATGGCGAATGCCGTAAGTGCAAAACTGATGACAATCGCTGTCAAAATCAATGCTTGTGGAACCGGATCGGCATACGCATCGGTAAAATGCTTTTCATTTTCACCTAAAATCGGCGGTTTTCCTTTGGTTAATCCACCCATAAGGAAAATTAAAATATTGGCTCCATTTCCAAGTAATAACAAGCCCAAAAGTAATTTTACCATACTTCTACGAAGCATCAGGAAAATCCCTGCTGCATAAAATACTCCAACCAATAATACTAAAAGTAACTCCATTTATACATTTTCCTTTATTGTAAATATAATTGTCAACGTAACACCTATCACTACCAAATAAACTCCTAAATCAAAAAACAATGCCGTTCCGATGGAACCAATCACAGCAACCGAGGTGTCTGCCCATAATCCGGTAAGAAATGGTTTTCCTGAAAAAACAGGTAGCAATCCACTCAAAATTGAGGTTGAGATTCCTATCGGAATTAAAGTTTTGGGAGAATATCTGAATAATTTCAATGTTTCTTTGGTTGTATGAGCAAACGAATGCAATACAAATGCAATCGATGCGATTAATCCACCCACAAATCCTCCTCCTGAAAGATAATGCCCTCTCAAAAGCACAAATACCGAAAACATCAACAACAATGGAATCAGATAATTCGTTGCCGTTTTTAAGATAATCATATCCGATTTCGGAATGCTCCGATTGGGTCTATTCAATTTCTTCATTATTCTCTGCTCTGTATTTTAATAAACTATATACGCCCAAAGCTGCAATAGAAAGAACCATTCCTTCCACCATGGTATCAAATCCTCTGAAATCCACCAAAATCACATTGACCACGTTTTTTCCGTTTGCCAAAGTATAAACATTATCTGCATAAAATTTACTGGTTTCCTTAGTTGCCGGACTCACCAAAGCCTGTAAGGCAATCACCATCATCAATCCACCAAATGCAATCGAAACAATAGTATCTCTTATCTGAATTTTTCTACTTTTATATCCCAGAAAAGGAGGTAATTTAAACAAAACCAATACAAATAAAACAACCGTCAAAGTATCAATAGTGAACTGAGTCATCGCCAAATCCGGAGCTCCATAAAAAACAAAAATCAAACAGATACAATATCCAATAATTCCTAAACTTGCAATGGCAGTTAATCGCGATTTGGTTATGATAGTGAAGAATATCGCAACAAAAATCATTATAAAAATCACCAATTCATACATTCTAAAACCCGATAAATCTTTTGTGTTAACTTCAATCGGTGTTGTGGTAAACAAACGATAACCTACAAGCAAAGTAAGAAAAACAATGATTGTAAGCAGATAATTTCTCAAATATCCATTATGGAAAAACCGTGTATAGCGAAAAGCAAAAATGCGCGTTCTTTCTCCAAAATTTTCTACTAAAGTTTTAGGTGCAATTTTATCAAATTTTTCACTTAAAAGCGATAAATTCTTTTTGTTTTTTCTGATTAAAAACAATAAAACTCCTACTATAATCGTAATCGCACTCAAGAGTAAAACAAGGTTAAAGCCATGCCATACTTTCAGATGCAATCCGGTGGACTGTCTGCTCACTGCATTAAAAGCATATTTTAAAATTCCGTTATCGGCCAAAAAAGGAAAAATTCCAAAAATCAAAGTCAATGTACTTAAAATCACAACCGGAATCCACAAAAGAATACCGGGTTTGTGGGCTTTTTCAAATTTTTCAGGAAGTTTTCCGATAAAAGGTTTAATTCCTGCCATGAATCCTGCACAAGCAAGGAGCACATTAGCTACTACTGCGATTCCTGTCAGCCACATTGCCCATTTTGGAAAATGCAAAGTCGCTTCATAAATCAAATCTTTGCTGATAAACCCAAATGTAAGCGGCACACCGGCACTCGACAAAGCAGCGACAAAAGAAGCAATAAAAACCAAAGGCATTATTTTCTTTAATCCTGAAATTTCTGTGATATTCCGAGTATGAACAGCATGATCCACAATCCCTGTAACCAAGAAAAGTGCAGCTTTATAGAGTGCATGAACCAATATAAAAGTAACAGCAGCATAAAAAGCATATTCATTTCCTGTTCCTAATAAAAAAACAATAATTCCCAAAGCAGAAATAGTAGAATAAGCTAAAATTCCTTTCATATCGGTTCGTAAAATACTGTGAAAAGCAGCGTAAAGCATAGTAAATCCTCCGACAATCATGAGCGTATAATTCCACCAAAAACCATCGCTCAAAACTGGAGTAAAACGAGCTAAAAGATAAATTCCCGCCTTGACCATGGTTGCCGAATGTAAATAGGCCGAAACAGGAGTCGGTGCCTGCATCGCATCGGGAAGCCAAAAATGAAATGGGAATTGAGCTGATTTGGTAAAAGCTCCACCAAAAATAAAAAATAAAATCAGTGGAAAAAGTGTATTGTTTTGTATAATTTCAGATGAAGTCAACAGTTCATGAATGGAATAAGTTCCTGTAATGCTGTAAATTAACACAAATCCCGATAGCATAAAAAACCCACCTAAACCGGTGATTCCAAATGCAGTTAACGCACTTTTCCGGGAAGCTTCTTCTTCTGTGTTAAAACCAATTAAGAAAAAAGAAGTAATACTGGTCAATTCCCAAAAGATAAATAGGGAAATCAGGTTATCAGATAAAACAAGCCCTAACATTGAACCCATAAACAAGGTGAGATAACCGTAAAAACGATTAAGATACGGATGATTTTTTAAATATTCCGAAGAGTAAAAAAAGACCAAAGAACCAATTCCTGTAATCAGTAAAGCAAACAAAAGAGATAAACCATCTACTTTGAAATTTAAATCAATTCCCAAAGACGGAATCCATTCATTGAAAACATAAGCTTCACTTTGCCAGTGAATTGTAATTAAATAAACACAAAAATAAGCAAAAAGCGAAACCGGAAGAAACCCGATGAATTTGTAATATTTTGGATGCACATAACTACCCGAAAACAGGATGAAGAAAGCTATCAAAAAAGTCAATAGAATAACTGTGAGCATTGGCTTTTATATCAAAAATGAGCGTAAAGATACATATTTTGAAAAAAAAAATCGGAAAAAATAAAATTTTGACTCTAATTTCGATAACATTAAATTACCTCACTAAAATATGTTTATGCATAAAAAGTAATAATCAATGAACTTTAATAGATAGTACTTTCCTTAATAAAATACTGGTAATTTTAATTAAATTTGCTAAAATTAAATGCCTTATGAGAATATTACATATTTCAGGAGCAAGAAGTTGGGGAGGAAATGAACAACAACTGATTGATATAATTCCTGAATTGGAAAAATTCGGAGCAGAAAATATTGTTTTTGGAGTAGGAGAAAACATTCTTCAAAAGGAATGTTCAAATAGTAATATACGATTTGTTGGTTGCAGAAAAAATAAACTCAATAAGTTTGCAAACTACAAATACTTAAAACAAATTATTAAAGAGATAAAACCTGATTTACTTCATCTACACACAAGCGATTCACTTACTGTTTTCACATTGTCAGATTTGTTGTTTGGTCTAAAAATCCCTGCTGTTTTCTCAAAAAAGGGAATGGGAGGAAGTAGTAGTATTTTGAGTAAATTCAAATATAATTACAAAAATGTTTCGGCTATAATTTGTGTTTCAGAAAAAGTTAAAACAGAATTTTCTCAAATTTTAACTCTTAAAAACAAAAAAAAATTAACTGTCATTTATGACGGAATTTCTGTTCAAAGAATTACAGAACCTAAATATGATATAAAAGATTTTTTAGGGATAGACAAAAACAAAAAAGTTATTGGAAATATAGCAAACCACGTCAGGGCAAAAGATTTACCTATTTTAATTTTAGCACTGAATGAATTAGCTAACACCCTGAATAACAAAGACATTCACCTGATTCAGATAGGTTATCACAATGACAAAATAACTCCCGAAATAAATAGGCTTATCGAAAAGTATAACCTTCAGAATCATATTACTCTTACAGGATTTGTAGAAAATGCTTCAAGTTTTATTTC
>JAQVDG010000166.1 GCA_028698395.1 Weeksellaceae bacterium | reverse complement strand
ATGGGTCTTCAGAGAATGTCAAAAAATGCCGAAGTTTCCAAACGGGAAAATAGTGTGATTCTTTTGGAAGAAGACCAAGAACGGTATCAAAAATTTGACCCCAATGATGAAGAAGCTGTGATTTTATTTGAAATCATGCACTCTGCTTATTTAAATCAAAGCATTGAATTTGCCAAATTTGTAGAAGATGAATTTGTTTCAAATGGACGTTCAAGTCGTGGCGTAAAGCAAGACATTTTCCATGTTTTGCGAGAAAATGCATCTCCGGCTGTTTTGATTGAATTAGGATTTATTTCCAATAAAGACGAGGGAACTTACCTGGCAAGTGAAAAAGGAAAACAAAAAATGGCAGAATCCATTTATTCTGCTTTTGTCAAGTATAAAAACGAATACAATCAGAAAGACAGAGAATCGGCAATGGTGGAAGAAGCTCCAAAAGAAGCGGAAAAACCAATAGCAGGAAAAACGTTTAAAGTTCAGGTTCTTGTTTCTAAAAATAAATATGCTCCTAGCGCAACTCAATTGAAAGGATTGACCAATATAGAGATTTTAAAAGTTGGTGAAGTTTATAAATATTATTACGGAAATACCAATTTAGCCTCTGAGCGAGATCAACTGTTAAGTTACGCTCAGAAAAAAGGATTTAAGGATGCTTTTGTAGTGGAATTTACAGATAATCAACGATTAGAGGGAAATAAAAATTATAAAATTGAATTCTTGGTTTCAGATAAGAAATACCGGGATCGCGATAAAAAATTTGGAGGATTGCCTAATGTTCTCCGAATTAAAATAGAAAAATCACATTATTATTTTTATGGTTTTTCCAAAACCTATGAAGATGCTTTGAAAGAATTAAAATACGTTCAAGGTAGAGGGTTTAAAAATGCAAATATTGTTTTGTTTGACGGTAATGAATTGATAGAGTAATCAAAAAAAGCATACTTTTGCAACAAATTCAAATTGGATGAAGATTACAAAAGAAGTGAAGACAGGACTTGTAGTGGTAGCAACTTTGCTTTCATTCTACGGACTTTACAATTTTTTGAAAGGAAAAGACCTGTTTTCAAGTGGAAATATTTATTATGTAAAATACGATAACGTAAGTGGCTTACTTCCTTCAAAACCGGTTACAGTAAATGGATTGCGAGTAGGAAGGGTAGAGGAAATAAAAATTGTTGAAGGTTCAATTCCCATTCATTTTGTTGCGAAAATTAAATTAGACAGACCTCTCGATTTTTCTATTAATACATTAGCAGAAATTAATGAAGGTTTAATGTCTGATTCTGAAATTCGTTTACTTTTAGAATATAGTGGCACTAAAGCCAAAAACGGTGATACTTTAAAAGGAACAATCAAAGGCTCGGTTATGGACGTGATAACCAAAGAGTTTGAACCAACAAAATCCAAATTAGACTCTTTGATGGTTTCGTTTAATTCCACAGTCGAAAGTTTGGATAAATTATTAGACGAAGAAAACCGAAATACATTGAAACAGGTGCTAAAAGACTTAGATCTTACGTTAGTTGCTTTTGCCGAAACTTCCCGAGCCATAACAGAAACCTCCAAAAATGCGAACCAACTTATTTTAAATAATAACGAACAATTAAAAAACACACTGATAGCAACTCAGCAATCCATCGAAAAATTTGGTACACTTGCCGATAAAATAACTAATTTAGAATTAGAAAAAATTATTAATGAATTCGGGCAAACTTCTGAAAAATTAAATACACTTTTAGATGATATAAACAGCGGTAAAGGTACTCTGGGAGCGATTATTAACGATAAAACTCTTTATGAAGAATTGATGCATACCACAAAATCTCTGGATGAATTATTGAATGATTTAAAAGAAAACCCTAATCGCTACGTCAATTTCTCTATCTTTGGTAAAAAGTAAATAAAATTGTATGCAATACATTGGGAACATCATTTTTGCACTAATTTTAGCCTATGCAATCTGGTTTTTCAGCCGTAATGTCAAAAAAATAATCCGAAATATTAAGTTAGGACGACCGATGAATCGTTTTGACCGTCCGTCCGAACGATGGAAAACCATGTTTCGGGTTGCTTTAGGACAAGGGAAAATGGGAGTAAAACCCATTCCGGCAATTCTTCATGGCTTCGTTTATGTCGGATTCTTACTCATTAATGTTGAAGTTCTGGAAATTTTAATTGACGGACTTTTTGGAACACATCGAATTTTCAGCTTTTTAGGTGGATTTTACAAAGGAATGATAGGTTTCTTTGAAGTTTTGGCGTTTTTGGTTTTGATTTCATGTATTATTTTCCTGATTCGACGAAATATTGTCCATGTAAAACGATTCATGAAACCCGAAATGAAAGGTTGGGCTAAAAAAGACGCCAACTATATTCTATATATGGAAGTAGCTTTTATGTTGGCTTTATTATTAATGAATGGGGCCGATACTGCTTTGCAGAAAGCAGGAGCAGAACATTATACAGAAACCGGAAGTTTTTTTATCAGTGGATGGTTGACTGAACCCATATTTAGCGGGATGAGTCAAAGTGCAATAATCATTATTGAAAGAGTATGTTGGTGGTTTCATATCATCGGAATTTTATTTTTCCTGAATTACTTATATTATTCTAAACACTTACACATTTTATTAGCATTTCCGAATACTTATTTTTCAAAATTAGAACCAAAAGGACAGTTTACCAATTTAGAATCGGTAACCAAAGAAGTGAAATTAATGATGGATCCGAATGCTGATCCATTTGCTGCTCCGGCAGAAGGTGCAGAAGAACCCGAAACTTTTGGAGCTAATGATGTTTTTGATTTAAATCAGGTTCAGTTGCTGAATGCTTATACTTGTACAGAATGTGGGCGATGTACAGAAGAATGTCCGGCAAATATGACCGGAAAATTATTGTCACCACGTAGAATTATGATGGCAACCCGAGATCGATTAGAAGACATAAGTCGGAATATTGATAAAAATGGAAAGTGGGTCGATGATGGAAAAAAATTAGTTCACGATTATATTTCTCCGGAAGAACTATGGGCATGCACCACTTGTAATGCTTGTGTGCAAGCTTGTCCTGTAAATATTGACCCGATGTCGATTATTGTGGATTTAAGAAGATATTTGGTAATGGAAGAATCAGCTGCTCCGCAAGAATTGAATATGATGATGGCAAATATTGAAAATAACGGAGCACCTTGGCAATTTAACCAGCAAGACCGTTTAAATTGGGCAGAAAAAGAATAAATTGATTTAAATTTTTTATAAAATTCAATAAAATAATGATAGTAAAAACAATGGCACAATTTTTAGCAGAAGGCAAACACCCTGAAGTTCTTTTTTGGGTAGGTTGCTCCGGAAGCTTTGATGATAGAGCCAAAAAAATAACCCGGGCTTTTGTTAAAATATTAAATAAAGTAGGAACTGAATTCGCTGTTTTAGGAACAGAAGAAGGCTGTACAGGTGATCCTGCAAAAAGAGCAGGAAATGAATTTTTGTTTCAAACCCAAGCCATGATGAATATTGAAGTATTGAACGGATATGAAATCAAAAATATAGTAACGATTTGTCCGCATTGCTTCAATACCATTAAAAATGAATATCCGTCTTTAGGAGGAAATTATAAAGTAATGCACCATTCCGAATTTCTTCAACAATTGATTGATGAAGGAAAATTGGTGTTGGAAGGAAATGAAACATTTAAAGGAAAACGAATTACTTTCCACGATCCTTGTTATTTGGGACGAGGAAATAATGTGTACGAAGCTCCTCGTTCGTTGATTGAAAAATTAGATGCCGAATTAGTGGAAATGAAACATTCCCGACAAAGAGGTTTGTGTTGTGGAGCGGGTGGTGCACAGATGTTTAAAGAACCGGAAAAAGGAAATAAAGACATCAATATTGAACGCACCGAAGAAGCTTTGGAAACAAAAGCTGAAATCATTACAACCGGTTGTCCTTTCTGTATGACCATGATGACGGATGGTGTAAAAGGAAAAAATAAAGAAGGGCAAGTTCAAATTAAAGATTTGGCAGAATTAATTGCTGAAGCTCAAGATTTGTGATTTTAAACACGATTTTAACTTATAAGACAGCTCATTCGGGCTGTTTTTTTTATATTTAGACCAAATTTGAAGAATGGAAATAGCGATTATTGCACACGATGGAAAAAAGGCAGAAATGGTGAATTTTTTAATGCAGAATTTAGCAAAATTGAAAAATAATAATGTACAATTGGTGGCAACCGGAACGACCGGAACTTATGTGGAAAAAGCCGGACTGAAAGTAGAAAAATTATTATCCGGCCCGAGAGGTGGAGATGCACAAATTGCAGCACGCGTAGCAGAAGGAAAAACAGCTATGGTTTTCTTTTTTCGAGATCCTTTGGATAAACATCCACATGAACCCGATATTAATATGCTTTTGCGACTTTGCGATGTGTGGAATGTTCCTTTGGCAACTAATCCTGCTACAGCCGCATTACTTATTGACCATTTACCTTAATAGATTCTTAAATAAAATGTTAGAAATGTACGGTGGTGGCGTAGATAAAGATTGATTTTACCTGAACTATCGTTTATTCTTTTTTCTCAAAATCAAAAAACGAAAAATGAACACTTCCGTATTTTCTGGATTGCAATAAATGCGGATGTTCATCTAAATGAATGGATTTTGAATGTTCAACAATCAATTCTCCATCCGGATTCAACCAATTATTTTCCCGGATTAAATCAATGATTTTTAAATAATCTTCTTGTTCAAAACTATAAGGTGGATCTACAAAAATCACATCAAAACCACCTTGTGTATTTCGGTTTAAAAATTGAAAAACATCAGACCGAATAACGGTATGCCAATCCTGAAGATTCATTTTTTGAGAAATTTCAGATAAGAATTTTACACAATCAGTATCTAAATCAACGGATACTACTTTTTGACTTCCGCGTGAGAGAAATTCTAAGGAAATCCCACCAATGCCTGAACACAAGTCCAAAACAGAAATTTCATCAAAATAATAATGATTATTTAAAACGTTGAACAAAGCTTCTTTGGCAAAATCGGTTGTCGGGCGAACCGGTAAATGCGCCGGTGCGGTGATTCGTTTTCCTCTGAAAGCTCCGGATATGATTCTCATTTTGCTAAATTAAATAAAGTATAATTTTCTAAATAAATTTCATCTTTCATCGCTGTATGAACGTGACGGATATATTTTCTCAAAGTCTGAAAACCTGAAGTTTCCGGTAATAAATGACCGTAAGTTTTGAGTTGGATTTTGTTGGAATTCCAATTAAGTTGCTCCAGAGTAAAAAGAGTGAAAAATAAAATATCTTCTGTAGTTGGCGTGTCAAATAAATTATAAAAAACTAATTTTCCCTGATTTATTGCGACAATTTCCAATTGATTTTGAATTAAATTTAAGTGCAAAGTTGCTTGTTCTGATTTTTCTAAATGATTCAGAAATAATGAACCTGAGTGAGATAATACCACATTAG
>JAQVDG010000165.1 GCA_028698395.1 Weeksellaceae bacterium | reverse complement strand
TTGGTTTGTAAGGGTGGAATGTATTTTTCAACATTCATATTAATACTATAATCTCGACTCCCTTCTGGAAGAAAAAAGTATTCCGAAAAAGTCAGATTTTCCGTAACATACGTACGAGTAAAGAAATTATTCTTTTGTTCAGAATAAGTTAAATTTACATTAAAAATAAACTGATTGTACATATCATTAATTTCATAACCTAAAACTGCCGAATGTGTTTTTTTGAATTTATCTACCGGTAAATTTCGTACCAACGAACGATTAGAGGTCAAAACATATCCCATAAAAAGATGGTTCACAGCGGGCGGATTTTCATCGTAGCTGTAATTGGCAAAAAATCGCATTACATCGTTGATTTTATAATTTAATCTCAATTCCGGAGCAATCACCCAACGTGAATTCTTTTCGCTCGAATTATGAAAAGAATTAACTCTTTCCCAAACATAATTTTTTAGCCGAATGGTAGGTTTTATGGATAAACTATTAATTCTAAAATTATAAAATCCCTCAAAATTAGTTTCCAACAAATTAAAATTTAATTGATTCAGGAAATCCCCCTGCATTGGGTTTTCATTTTGAAACAACTCAGAATCCAACCTATTTTGAGTATAACGAGCCATTGCTGAAATTTGGAATTTATTACTTTTTCTTGCTCCTAAAAGCACCGAATTTAATTCCCAATGATTTTTTGAAAGATGGCTGATTTGTCTATTGCTAAAAATTGAGCTGATTTCTTCGGTTAAAAAATCCAACCCGGGCGATAAAAAAAAGTCCTGTGGAATGTCATTTCGAGAAAACAAAGCTTTGATTTGAAAAACATTTTGGGAATTCAGTTTTTGAGTAAACACAATTTCATGTCTGGTAAAAAAACTTTCGGACTTTAATCTTGTAAACAACTCATTTTGATTATTTACAAGTAATTCAGAATCTGTAATAATGTTTTCGTTGCTCCATTTTGAATAAAATTCCAAAAGTGAAGTTTTGGAACTGTTCCAGATTAATTTCAAATTCCCATCGTATTGTTCAGGTCTTTTTCGTATTTTTTCTTCTTGTGCTATAGTGAGATTCACTCCATCTTCAAATGAATAATCAGAATAATCAGAACTCCAAAAGTCAAGTTCATCTTTGTAATAAGAAAAATTAATCCGTGCACTCAGTCGATTGGATATTTTATAAATATTATTGAAATTAGTAAACCAATTATCATTACTATTTGCACGACGATTGTCTATTCCGCTCAAGAAAATTCTTTCATTAATCAATTTCCCGGTTTTTAACCGACCATTTTGTGTGTCTTCTACAGACGGACGAAAAGAAAAATAATCAAAAGGAGAATAATTTTCTCCTATATTATTATAATTAACAGTAGAAAAGTTTGTCATAGTTCGGGTTACGGTTAAGGTATTTAAATCCATGAAATGCCTGTTTTCTATACCGTAATCAAAGACTGCATCTCCGGAAAAATCAATTAAATTCTTTTTCAGTTTTAAATTAAGAGCAACCTTCTCAGAGTCCTGAATGCCTCGTAACAAAGGATTTTCAGTATAATTTTCAATTGCCTGAACCTGATCTACTATATCCACATTCATATTTTTTGTTCCTATTGTATAATTGTAATCAAACAAATCATCTCCCTCTAAAAGAACCTTTTCAACGGGCTTTCCTTTGAATTTTATCCGTCCATCTTCTTCCACCTGAATTCCGGGTAATTTTTTAAGTAAATCTTCTACTTTTCGTTCCGAACCATCTAAAAATGCTGAAGCTTTATAACTAACAGTGTCTTCTTTGACTTGGATTTTGGGTGCAGTGCGAATGGTAACTTCTTCTAATTCAATCGTTGATTCTTGCATTACTACATCCAATTGGAATTCTGTACCAAGTTCTGAACGTTTAAACTG
Organism: Weeksellaceae bacterium; assembly: GCA_028698395.1. Next base: position 3,585 of record JAQVDG010000165.1, on the reverse strand, counting down.
AAAAAACTGAGTTTCATAACCCAATTTGGAAAACTCTACGAGGATGTTTTGTATCTCAGTTTTTAAAATAATTGAATAAAATCCATCTTGTTTAGATAGGGTAAATTCAACAATTAAATCAGGAGTTTCTGCATTTTTAATCAAAATATTGGTATAAGAAATCATGTCGCCAAAATCATTTTTTACTGTACCTGAAATTTTTTGTGCTTGCAAAAAAGGACAATTAAATAACAACATCCATAGAAAAAAGAGAAACCTCATACACTCAATTTATTAGATTTAGAATCTTTGTGAAAAAATAGAAACAAATTAGGAAATAAATTTTAACTAATTTTTTAATATTCTACTATTTCTAAGTCGTTTGTTTCAATTTTAACATTGGTTTCTAAAGGATTCTGACTTTGGAGAAATTTTTTTTGCTTGTTTATATTTTTTGCTTCAATTTGTTTCTTTTTACGAAAATCAATAGCAGAAATATTTTTGTACTTTGTAGATAAATTTTCCAAAGAAGCATAAGTGGTGTTCAAATGCAATTCATACGCAAGAAATTCTATAAAACCATCTTCTGATTTTACTTCGAGAATTAAGCCCGGCAATCCATAAAACTTCCAAGGACCATCGTGTAAATTAATTTCGGGAGCAAACCAAATTTCGTATTTTCTACCTCGAAATTCTGTGGTAGCTTTTTGCGTTTTGTAGCCTAAAATTTCTTTGGTTTCGTTTGCTATTTGCCATTCAAATTCCGGTAATTCCTCCTTTATCAAATACAATTCCTTTTCACCGTAAATGGATTCATACGATAGCAATTCATTGCTTTTAAAATTCTTTTGATTGGTGATGGGTGGAGGATTATTGCTTTTTTTAACAATAACTATATTTTCAATTACATTTTTTTCATCTATAGCATCGATTTTATTAGAAATCGTATCCGATTCAAATTCTTCCAAAAGCCCTTTGAATACAAAATTTGAAAGTTGTTGATCCACATTCACCTGTAATTCATATTTTGTAAATACCGAAGTTCCTGCAACATTCATCTTTCTTGAATATTGAATAGAATTAGAAACTTGTGCGTTTGTGCAACTTAACAATAATACTAATACGTAAATTAAATTATTTTTCATATTTTTAATTTTTTTATTTCTTTAAAAAAGAGGATTGGGTTTAAATTATAGAAAACCTAATCCTAATTCATTTAATTATCCTTCAATTGTAATAACAATAGTTGTTTTTGGATAAGGAGTCTGTGTTGTAACTGTTGTAGTGGTAACTGTTCCGTCAGGATTTGTTGTTGTAGTTGTTGTGGTAGTAGTTATAACACACGTTTTTTCAGTATCTAACAACATTTCAGTTTCAGTTACACTTCCAGCCATTACAAAATTTCCCAATAGTCCAAAACTACATAATAAAATTAGTTTTTTCATAATAATTAAATTTTTAAATTAATTAATACTCCTCCTCCCCTTTTTGATTTTTATAACATCGGGCAAATTTAAGGGGTTGGGAGCCTTACTGTTTTTTGCCCTAATCCATATATTCACTGCTCTTTCCTGCCTCAATTTAATTTAAATCCTTAATGCGGATGGCAATAAGCAGATAAGCGGTTTTTTTAGGATTTCTATTTTTCTTTCTTTTATTGTTTCCAGTGTTCCCTGTCTCTGTCCGGTGGGGCTCCCTCATTCGAGTAAGGCAGAGAAATATTTAGACTGTCTTTCATCATAATTATTTCTTCCTGAAAACCCTCAGAGTAAACCTCTTCAACAAACTTAGACGTTGATAAATAATCTTCATAGAATAAATCATCATCATCTTCTTGACAAGAAAATACTACCAACGAAACAATAACAAATGGGATAATCTTTTTCATAATTCTTAAAAATTTTAAAAAATGTTACATTTATCCCGGTACCGGATTTTGCTTAATCTTTCCCTGAAATTAAGTGGGAAAAACGGTCTTAACAAATAAACTTTGGCTACATTTATAAATTACAACGTTGCAATTTATAAATCACTCCAATTTTTTATTGCTTAAAATCAATAACTTACACTTGTTTTACAGTAAAATAATCAAACAAGGGATTTTTAAAGATATTTTACTTACTTTTGGTAGCAACAACTATGAAAATTCATGAAAAATCGTCTAAAAACTTTACTGTTTCTGTGTTTTTATATGACTTTTTTGGTTATTGGTTTTGCCCAAAATTCAAAAAAAACGTATGCGGAACTCAAATCTCTTTATCAAAACTTCGATGAACATAATTCGGAAGCTCTTCCTTTTGTAGAAGATTATCTGAAAAAAGCAAAGCAAGAAAAAAATTATGCAAAAATTTTACAAGCTTATAAAGACATTATTTTTTATACAGCCGACAGAGAAATGAAATTACTCTATGCCGACAGTTCAATTTACTATTCTTTGCAATCGAAAGACGATGAATTGCTTAGCGATGCCTATTTGGGAAAAGGAATTTTGTATTATTTTTTCTTTAGAGATTATCAATCCGCTCTTAATGAATACCTCAAAGCACACGATTATTCAAAAAACATAAAAAATCTTTATCTCAAACATAAAATCTTTTATCATATAGGTGCAGTAAAAAGCTATTTGGGCAACTATAATGACGCTTTAGAATTGTTTGATGAATGTATTTCTTATTTTGAACCTTTATCCAAAGACGAAAAAGCACATGTTAATGTTATTTTCAATAATCAAAAAGGTTATTTGAATAGTTTACACCAAAAAATAGTTTGCCATCAAGAACTGAAACATCAGCAACAAACAGATTCTTTATTAACTATTGCTTTTTCAGTTCTTCCTAAGGATGAAGAGTTTGCACTGGAAAAAAGTTATTTATTAAAAAGCAAAGGCATTTCTGACTATTACAAAGGAAATTATCTTGCCGCAATAAATAATCTAAAAACCGCATTACCTGAACTACAAAAGAATGATGATTTTAATTGGGCTTCTGTTTGCTATTTTTATTTGGGTAAATCTTATAGCAAAATAAATAATGAAGAACAAGCGATTCCTTATTTTATTAAAGTAGATTCCATCTTCCAAAAACAAGTATTTATACACCCTGAATTAAGGGAAAACTATGAATTTTTGATTGATTTTTATAAACTAAATAATCCTAAAAAAGAATTGTTCTACACCCAACAATTAATAAAAGCAGATAAAATTTTACACAAAGATTTTAAATATCTTTATTCTAAAATTCACAAAGAATATGACACCAAAACCTTATTGGAAAGGCAAAAGCAATTAGAGACTGAAAAAAATGTTCACTCTAATCTCCTGAAGATTTCCATTGTACTGATTGCAAGTCTTCTTTTATTTCTTCTATATAAAAAGAAAAAAGACCGGCAAATTCAAAAAAAATACTACGAACTTAAAGAACACAGAGAAAAGCAAATTTCACAAGAAGAAAATAAAAATACAATACCACAGTTCGCCTATAAAGAAAATAAAACAGAATTACCGAACGATATAATTCAAGATTTACTTTTAAAATTAGATAATTTTGAACAAAAAAAAGAATTTTTACAAAAAGGACTGACCCAATCTGAATTAGCTAAAAGATTCAC
>JAQVDG010000164.1 GCA_028698395.1 Weeksellaceae bacterium | reverse complement strand
ATAAAGCCACAGGATGAATTTGGTTTACCCATTTTTCTGTCGAGAAATTTTCTTTATTTTTCAAAAAGATGTAAAATTCAATATCAGAATATTTGTCTCCTTCGTTTTTGGTAAATGAACCATACATAAAAACAGCGGAAACATTTTCGTCTTGTTGCGCTATAGATTTTGTTTTGTTAATCATTTGTAACTGTGTCATTTTTTCTAATTTTTAAAAGTTGATAATAGAAGTTCGCACTACTTTTTGAAAGCAATGAAAAAGTTTTACGTTGTTTATTTTGGACAGTTACTTATAGCTTCATCGGATTATACTTTTTTATGTTCAACATTCTGTTTGGTAAAATTACCGCCAACGTTTGACTCGCTTGGCGAAGGCGGCACTTTTAGCACTGAACTTCAACTGAAGACGAAACTTCAAATTTACGAAAATGTTTCAATCGAAGCCGTTTCCTGCCGCTTTTGCCAAACGAGCTGTTGGTTGTAGTTTATAGAGCGAGGAAAAGTTTTAAGTCTTTATTTTTTTTAGTGTTCGGCAGGTAAAAGCCTACTGAAAAAAAGTCAATTGTTATGCCATTATTTAATTTTTTTATTTCCTTCCATGCTTTAATCATTTCTTCATTCCAATATATGTCATCGAAAATAAAGATTGAATTATTTGATTGATAATTTTTTAAGAAATTAAAATAATCTAATGTGGGCTTGTACTTATGATTACCATCTATAAATATAATATCAAATTTGCGATTAAAAGTATCTGTTAGTTTAAGAGTGTTATCAAAAAAACCTTGGATTATTGAAAAATTCTTACGATTTGAAATCTCGAGGAATCTCTTTTCGGATATTTTACATAAATCAGGCAGTCCTTCAAAAGTTAAAAAAAATGAATCTAAATAATTACAAGTAATACCTTCTAAGAAGTATTGTCCCGAAATTCCCAAATTAGTGCCAATTTCTAAAACATTCTTTGAGTTTGTTTTTTTTGTAAGTAAGTTATAAAATTCACACCAAACTTTCTTAGATGAGGCACTTTTGCAAATCTCATCTACTTTTCGGTTGTTTAAATTAAAAGAAGAATAATCTATTATTTGGTCAGATTTTAATAGTTCAACTCTATGATTTTCTAAAAGAGCGAATGTGTTAATTTCTTCTTTTGTGTAAATTTTATTTTTTAACTTATAATAAATTTCGCCAATAATTTTGGCTGTTTCATCTGTTTGGTTTAAAAAATCCAAAGTTTTTCTTTCGTTTAGAATTGAAAGAAAAATATGATTTAATTTATAGTATTTTTTTTTGAAATTCATAAAATTGAAATTAAATACAGCTACCTAAAAATAAATTAAGTAGCTGTAAATATTAATTTAGTTAACAATTAGCTTACTGTTTTTGGCTTCTCCATTGATTTCGATGCTAATTAAATAGATTCCTTTTTTTAATTTAGAAATATCGAAATTAATCTTATCGCCATCAGAATTTTCATAAGTTTTTGATATTATTTCTTTGCCATTTAAATCATAAACTCTAATGACTCCAATACTTGATTCATTATTTCTATTTTTAAATGTAATTTCTACTTTGTTTTTAGCTGGATTTGGGCTAATACTATAAATTGTCTCTTCTTCTAATTCAGCGAGTTGCTCAATAGTTAAAATGTTGCCATCTGCTCCGAATTCTTCGATAATTTCTTCGATGAAAGAATTAGAAGTTCTAGAAGCTATTTGTTCAACATGAGGATACATAACGGCTACAAAGGCTCCTTTGTTGTCCCATAAAGGGTCGTCATTGACTCTTAGGTACAATCTACCTGTTTGGTTGATGTAAGCTCTCTCCCCAACTAGAAACGGTCTTCCATTTATGCCAACTTTCCCTATCAAACTTGTTGCATTACAAGTTTGACATGGGAAAGAATTAGCAGGCCAAGAAGCATAGGCTCTTCCTGCTGGTGTTGCATAATTATCAAAAGACGATGAGTTTTGATTTCTAATAACATAACCAGAAGCAAAAACAAATCCAGGCTTTCCAGCGTGAAAATCTAATCCTGTATCTGTCCAGTCTGCATTCCCATTAATAACCATAATTTTACTTTGAGAGTAAAGTTGTACACTTAAAATACATGTTAAGATTAATAAAATCCTTTTCATAAACTAAATTTTTATATTTCACTTACTTTCAGAAATTTTAGGTCGCTGTTTCAGCATTTCCGACCGCTGATTATAATTTTATTTTGTTTGTTGTCAAACTTCAACTTTCTTTTCTTCAATATAAATCAAAGTTTTATTGAATGATTTACCGTTGAATTAAATTACAACCAACTCACAAATATACGCATGTTTTCCTAATATCAAAATTTATTTAAAAAGCATTCAAACAACGTTATTTGACTGATTCACACCTGATTATAATAAATTTTAATTATAACTATTTAAAATGCGCATAACGTATTATAAATAGTTATAAAAAAATAATTACATTTGAACTATTATTTATGCGCTAAATTATGGGTGGGGTTTTTAAAAAAGATAAATTTTTCATTTAAACCCGCTGAACTCCAATTACGCAGATTTGTAATCCGTGCATATACAAGATATATGCCTTCTGAATCTTGCCTTCTGATTTTTCATTCTTTTGTCTTGACACAAAAGAAGCAAAAAGTCAAGGCAATTTCTGAATGCTTTGTCGTGCTTATTACAGGTACGGATTGCAAATCCGCGCTATCGGATTCTGCTAGAATAGGATTTTTGCTAGCGTTTTGGTGGCTTGATACAGGGCGGATTTTACCGACAAATATTGATACGAAAATAATACTTTTTCTTTACAAAAATGTTCAATCGAAGCGATTAACCCGTCTTGCGTTTAAACCGTCTGTTATCGCTTCGCCCTTTTTCAACGCATCAAATTTCTTCTTCGCCTAATAACCAATCAACAATGTTTATGTGTTCAATACCTTCAATTTCAGAACTTATTAGGTCGGTCGAGATGATGTATTTTGGATAATTATCGTCAATTACTTTTAATGGTCGAATTTCTCGTTCTGCCGTTTTTGGGTCAGACATTGACCAAGTTACTTGATAGTATTCAAACTTGTTTTGGGCATTTTTCACAATAAAATCAACTTCATATTCTCTGATTTTACCAATCCAAATCTGATATCCTCGTCTATTTAATTCTAAATACACAATGTTTTCTAGAATATGTCCCACATCTTGGTGCTGAAATTTACCCAATTTTAAATTGCGAAATCCAATATCCACCAAATAATATTTTTCTTGTGTTGCAAGTTGCTGTTTACCCTTAATATCAAAGCGATTTACTTGATAAAAAACGAAAGAATTTGCTAAATATTCAATGTACTTTTCTACGGTATTGTGGTGAATATTTTGGCTGTCTTGCTTCATTGCTTTTGAAATACTACTTGGTGATACTGCGCTTCCAATCGTATTCATGAGGAACTTTGAAAGATTATCGAAACTTCTGAAGTTTTGAATGTTGTAACGTTGCCTAATGTCTTTTTCTACAATGGTATTGTAAACATCTTGAATATATTTATACTGAATGTCAGCACCTTGGTCTCGCAATAAGACGCCTTGTGGTAATGAAGTTTCATAAAGATAGTTATTGAATAATTCATATTTATTTAGTTTAGTATCTTTCTGGCTTTCAGAAAATTCAGAAAATGAAAATGGTAAAATATGAATGGTTATATAACGCCCCGAAAGTAAAGTGGCAAGATCTCCGGACAAAAAATAAGCATTTGATCCTGTTACATATAAGTCAATAAATTGCTCAACATAAAGAGCATCTATAAGTCGTTCAAATTCTGTAATTTGTTGTGGTTCGTCAAGAAAGATATAATTCATATTCTCCTTGTCCGTTTTTGCTAAAATATCTTTGTAAATATCACGCCAAGTATATTCTTCTGGAAAAATAGGCTTTTCAAAATTGTATTGCTGAACTCTATTTGCAGATACTCCAGATTCAATAATTTTTCTAGAAAAAATTTTAAATAAAGTGGATTTCCCAGAACGTCTTAATCCTGTAACAACTTTGATAATATGTTTATCTTTCAATTTTTCTAATTGCCCTATGTAATTTTCTCGATTAATTAAATTTTGCATATTCATCAGATTATTAATTTGTTAACGTCAACTTTATCAAAACTTTTTATTTTTAATAGTTTTGACAAAGATGCGATTTTTTTTCATAAATCGTCAATCCAATTAACAAAAATATTTTAGCCAATAAGAAGAATTCGTTTACAATGTCAAGCAAGAAAAATGGAATATTACAGTTTTAAGTGGGTGAGTGATAACACACAAATATAGGCATGTTTTCCTAATATCAAAATTAATTCAAATCCAATCAAGTGAGGTTAATGTTATGATAATTAATTATTTGCGTAATCTTCCAATTACGCAGATTTACAATCCGTGTGGGTTACAAGATATGTCCCTGATTCCTCGTTCTTTTATTAGTAAACCAGACTCTTACTAAGCTTCTTCTTCATCGTAGTATTCAAAAAGAAAATTATTGTACGGAAAGCGGGTGATGTGAATTTTCTTTACTTCTTCATAAATCAGCTTGCGCAAATCAGTTAAATTTTCTCGTTTTGTTGCCGAAATAAATAAAGTCGGATTTTCATTTTTTGCCATCCAAGTTCGTTTCCATTCTTGCAATGAAATATTTTCTCTTTTTTTCTCGGTCAAATCGTCTTCTTCTTTTTTCACATAAGAAAAGGCATCTATTTTATTAAAAACCAATACGGTAGGCTTTTCATCGCTGTTAATTTCACTTAAAATTTGGTTAACAGAATGAATATGGTCTTCAAAACTCAAATGTGAAATATCAATCACATGAATCAATAAATCAGCTTCGCGAACTTCATCCAAAGTCGATTTAAACGATTCAACCAATTGTGTAGGAAGTTTGCGGATAAACCCCACGGTATCGGTCAATAAAAAAGGTAAATTTCCAATCACCACCTTTCGGACTGTGGTATCCAAAGTGGCAAATAATTTATCTTCTGCAAAAACTTCGGATTTACTCAAAACATTCATCAAAGTCGATTTTCCCACATTGGTATAACCCACCAAAGCCACTCGCACCATAGCTCCTCGATTAGTACGCTGTGTTGCCATTTGTTTATCGATGGTTTTTAATTTTTCTTTTAATAAAGTAATTCTGTCCCGGATGATTCGTCGGTCGGTTTCAATTTCAGTTTCTCCGGGTCCTCTCATTCCGATTCCTCCTCTTTGTCGCTCCAAATGTGTCCACATTCGGGTTAATCGAGGCAATAAATATTCATATTGCGCTAATTCCACCTGAGTTCGGGCATACGAAGTTTGGGCTCGTTGCGCAAAAATATCTAAGATTAACTGTGTTCGGTCAATGATTTTCCGATTGACTACTTTTTCAAGATTTTTTAATTGAGACGGTGTTAATTCATCGTCAAAAATCACGGTATCAATTTCATTTTCTTCAACAAATTGTGTGATTTCCTCTAATTTT
>JAQVDG010000163.1 GCA_028698395.1 Weeksellaceae bacterium | reverse complement strand
TTCTTTGCGAAATACGGGTGTACATGCGTGCGGTGTGATTATTACACCAAAAGACATTCGGGAATTGGTGCCTGTGGCTGTGGCAAAAGATGCCGAACTTTTGATTACTCAATTTGATAATTCCGTGGTGGAAAGTGCCGGATTGTTGAAAATGGACTTTTTGGGATTACGGACTTTGACCATTATCAATGATGCAATCGATTTAATTGAACAAAATCATAAAATTAAAATCAACCCGGATGAAATTCCTTTGGATGATAAAAAAACCTATGAACTTTTTCAAAAAGGAGAAATGGTGGGGATTTTCCAATATGAATCTGTGGGAATGCAAAAGCATTTGAAAGCTTTAAAACCGGATAAATTTGATGATTTAATTGCGATGAATGCATTGTATCGTCCCGGTCCGATTCAGTATATTCCAAATTTCATCAATCGAAAACAAGGTTTGGAAGAAATTAAATACGATTTACCGGGAATGGAAGAATATTTGGCAGAAACTTATGGAATTACGGTTTATCAGGAACAAGTGATGTTATTATCGCAAAAATTAGCTGATTTTACCAAAGGTGAAGCTGATGTTTTGCGAAAAGCCATGGGGAAAAAACAAGAAAAAGTTCTGGCAGAAATGAAACCAAAATTCATTGAAGGTGGAGAAAAAAACAATCATCCCAAAGAAATTCTGGAAAAAGTCTGGCACGATTGGGAAGCTTTTGCCTCTTATGCTTTCAATAAATCGCACTCTACCTGTTATGCTTTGATTGGTTATCACACAGCTTATTTAAAAGCACATTATCCGGCAGAATTCATGGCGGCAGTTTTGAGTAACAACATGAATAACATCAAACAAGTTACTTTTTTCATGGAAGAATGTCGTTCTATGGGAATTCCGGTTTTGAGTCCGAGTGTAAATGAAAGTTCCTATTATTTTTCGGTAAATCAAAACGGTGCGATTCGTTTTGGAATGGGCGCAGTAAAAGGAGTAGGAAGTGGGGCAGTAGATTCTATTATTCGGGAACGAACAGAAAACGGGAAATTTACTTCGGTTTTTGATTTTGTACAACGAGTAGATTTGCATCAGTCAAATAAGAAAAACATAGAAAATTTGGCTTTGGCGGGTGCTTTTGATGATTTCGAAGTTCATCGTGCCCAATTTTTTTATACAGAAGACGGAACGACAAATTTAGAAAAACTGATTAAATACGGAGCGGCTTATCAGGATTCAAAAGCCAGTGCACAAACTTCACTTTTTGGTGATATGGCAAGTGAAATTGAGATTGTAAAGCCGAGTTTGCCCAATTGTCCGCCTTGGAGTGCCATTCAAAAATTAAATCGGGAAAAAGAAGTTGTTGGAATTTATATTTCTGCCCATCCTTTGGATGATTTTAAAGATGAAACAGATTTTTATCAAGGTGTTTCTCTCAAATATTTAAAAGAAAGTGAGGCAAAATTTTATGGAAGAGAAGCTTCTGTATCCGGTATTATTACAGATGTTCAGATTCGTATTTCATCCAAAGACGGACGTGAATTCGGAATATTTATTTTGGAAGATTATTCCGATCAATATGAATTTAAATTATTTGGTGAAGAGTTTTTGAAATTCAAGCACCTTTTGCAGCCCAATATGGTTGTTGGAATGCGGATTAAAGTGATTGAACGAATTTTCAAAGACAAAGAAGGAAATTTAACCGGAAGAAGAGTTTTTATAAACGTCAGCCAAATGCGTTTATTGAGTGAGATTTTTAAAAATCAGTTAAAATCGGTTACATTAACCACGGATTTGGAAAATTTAAATCAGGAGATTTATTCAACTTTACTGGAATTGGTCGAAAAAAATCCGGGTGAAAATGAGCTTTACTTTGCTTTTAGAGATAAAAAAAATCAGACAACGCTTAAACTCCCGGCACGAAACTTCAAAATTGATTTTACAAAAGAAGTTTCAAAAAAATTAAGAAATATTCCGGAGTTGGAAATTTCATTAAATTAAGGAAGTACACGACAATTAATTATTATCATTGAATTGATAAATCCTATTAGATTAAACAAAAGATTAATAAAAATACAATATCTTTGAACGTTAAAAATTATTAAAATACTAAAAAAATGGCACTTGAAGTAACAGATACATCGTTTGCAAAAGATGTTTTAGAAGCAGGAAAACCAGCAATGGTAGATTTTTGGGCGGTTTGGTGTGGTCCTTGTCGTATGGTCGCTCCAACTGTAGAAGAATTAGCAAAAGAATACGAAGGACAAGCCGTTGTAGCTAAGTTGGATGTGGATAATAATCAACAAATTGCAGCAGAATACGGAATCCGGAATATCCCTACCATTTTGTTTTTCAAAGACGGAAAAGTGGTGGACAAAGTAGTAGGCGTTGTTCCAAAATCACAATTAGAGCAGAAATTACAAGCTATAATGAATTAATCAATAACAAATTGAACAAAAAGCCGGATTATAAAGTCGGCTTTTTTTGTATTTGTAATCGTTGGTTTAGTTGAAATAAAACCATCAAAAAATTAGATTATGCAATTTAAAAACGTCTTAGTTTTTTCTTCTTTTCTTTTTTCAGTTTTGACTTTTTCACAAGAAATTTCAGAACAAAAAGTAGATGAATTGGTAAAAAGAACTTTGGAAACCTTTAATGTTCCGGGAATTTCAGTCGGTATTATTCATGACGGGAAAATTGTTTTGGCAAAAGGATACGGATTGGCAAATATAGAAACCGGAGAAAAAGTAAATTCTGCTACTAATTTTGGAATTGCTTCTAACTCCAAAGCGTTTACTACTACGGCGATTGCACTTTTAATTGACCAAGGAAAGCTCAATTGGGATGATAAAGTGAAACAGCATATTCCGGAATTTAAAATGTATGATGAATATGTGACGGAACACTTTACAATCCGTGATTTGGTTACGCATCGAAGTGGTTTGGGATTGGGCGCGGGTGATTTAATGGTTTGGCCGGACGGACATGATTTCACTTCGGAAGACATCATAAAAAACATTCATTATTTAAAACCGGTTTCGGATTTTAGAACCAAATACGATTACGATAATTTATTGTACATCATTGCGGGTGTAGTAATAGAAAGAATTTCCGGAAAATCTTGGGGAGAATTCATTGAAGAAAATTTTATACAACCTTTGGGAATGACACGGACAGCCGGAAGTTGGAATCGTTTAAAGGACCGTTCCAATGTTGTGGTTCCTCACGTTCCGATAGATGGAAAATTAAAAGTAATTGAGCGTTATACCAATCCGATTTTTGATGCGGCTGCCGGAATTTATTCCAATGTTGATGATTTGATGAAATGGGCGCAATTTCAATTGAATTACGGAAAAACGGCTGATGGAAAACAATTGGTTTCTGAAGAGCAAATGAAACAATTATCTGTTCCTCAAACTTTGATGTTAAATTACACTCGTCCACCGTATAATACACTTTTCAGAGCTTACGGTTTAGGATTTTCAGTACAGGATATGAACGGAAAATTAGAAGTTTCGCATACCGGAGGCTTGGAAGGAATCGTAACGCAGTTTATTCTTTATCCTCAATTGAATTTAGGAATTGTGGTGTTGACCAATCAGCAGGAAGGTGTGGCTTTTATGGCGATTTCCAATACGATTAAAGACCATTATTTGGGATTGCCCGAAAAAGATTGGGTGAAAGAATATGATGAATTAATTTCAAAACGAAAAGGGGATGCCGATAAAATTACACAGGAAGTTTGGGAAACAGTCGAGAAGAATAAAAAAGTAAAAATAGCTTATTTTGACTCACTTTCAGGCACTTATCAAGATGATTGGTTTGGTGATGTAAAGATTTTTAATGAAAAAGGAAAATTACGTTTTGAATCTCAACGTTCCAAACAATTAGCCGGAGAATTATTTTATTACAAAGACGATGTTTTTGCTGTGAAATGGGATAATCCTTATTTGCATGCCGATGCTTTTGTTTATATAAAAATCGAAAATGGGAAATGTATTGGATTTACGATGGTGCCTATTTCTCCTTTGACAGATTTTAGTTATGATTTTCAGGATTTAAATTTTATCAAATTAAAATAAAGCATGCGATTTAATTACTTTATATATTACGGAATCGGATTTCTTATAGTTTCCATTATTGGATATGCCATCAATTACATAGTTGGATTTTTGGCAGCTTTTGTGCTTTATGCCGTTTTCTTAGTTATTATTTCCATTTTTTATGGAATTTCAGATAAAAATCCGGTTGAAAAATCACCTTATGAAAAAAGAAAAAAGTCGGAAAATTGATTTTTGATTAAATCGAATCAAATCCGGTATAAGCTCTTAATTTTTCCGGAATTTGAATGCTTCCGTCTGTTTGTTGATGATTTTCCAAAAGAGAAGCCATAATTCGTGGAAGAGCTAAAGCACTTCCATTTAAAGTATGACACAATTCGTTTTTTCCATCGGATTTAAATCGTAATTTTAAACGATTCGCTTGGAAAGTTTCAAAATTAGAAACAGAACTTACTTCCAACCACTTTTCCTGAGCAGCTGAAAATACTTCAAAATCATAAGTCAAAGCAGAGGTGAAACCCATATCGCCACCACACAAACGCAAAATGCGATACGGTAATTCTAAATCTTCCAATAAGGATTTCACATGATTTACCATTTCATCCAAAGCTTTATATGAATTTTCCGGTTTTTCGATTCGTACAATTTCTACTTTTTCAAACTGATGCAAACGATTCAAACCGCGAACATCTTTTCCGTAACTTCCGGCTTCACGACGGAAACAAGGAGAATAAGCTGTCATTTTGATTGGTAAATCAGAATTTTCGAGCAATTCATTTCGGTAAATATTGGTTATCGGAACTTCAGAAGTGGGAATTAAATACAAATTATCTTCATTTACAAAATACATTTGTCCTTCTTTATCAGGCAATTGTCCGGTTCCGTATCCGGAAGCTTCATTCACTACAAAAGGAGGAATTACTTCCAAATAACCGGCAGTTGTATTCCTATCCAAAAAGAACTGAATCAAAGCACGTTGTAGTCTTGCTCCTTTTCCCAAATAAAGTGGAAATCCTGCTCCGGTAATCTTCACACCTAATTCAAAATCAATTAAATTGAATTTTTTTGCCAAATCCCAATGAGGAATTGCTTCCGGTTTTGGAGAAGCATCGCCGTATGTGAAAACGATTTCGTTGTCTTCTGCCGATTTTCCGGCAACTACGCTGGAGTGTGGAATATTGGGAATTAAATACAACATAGACTGAAGGCTTTCTTCGTATTTTGCCAATAAGTCCTGTAATTCTTTGGTGTTTTCTTTTAAAATAGCCGTTTTTTCTTTCAACTGATTGGCTTCTTCGGCTCTTCCTTGTTGAAATAATTGACCGATTTCTTTTGATAATTTATTGGATTCAGCCAAAATAGTATCCAATTCAAATTGAGTTTTACGACGTAATTCGTCTGTGTTAATTACTTCGTCAATCAATCCTAATTCGTTGAAATTTCTTTTTTTAAGTCCTTATAA
>JAQVDG010000162.1 GCA_028698395.1 Weeksellaceae bacterium | reverse complement strand
AATTCATCTGACGAACCGATTCAAATTTTCACGGTTTCAGGCGTGTGTGTGGCGCAGTCGCTAGCTGTGAAACAAGCTAGTTTTCAAATCGCTACGCCAGGCGTTTACCTCGTAAAAATTGGTAATGCAGTACAAAAAGTGATGATGAGATTTTAGTTATGATAGTATCATTTGATAGTATCAAAGATATGCATTGTTACTAACACAGACAGAACTTACGCTGAGCAGAAATCATTCAAACGGATGAGTTTACAGCCTTTACTTTCGTAATAGTGGAGCATTTCGTCAATTTTCCGTTTATCATAACTGGTGATGCAATCTGATAGCACATTCACTTGATAATTGGCCTTCGCCAAATTATAACAGGTCGATTTGACACAAGCAATGGCGTCTGCTCCTGTTATGTAGAATTCATCTATGCCGTTTTTAGTAATAAAATCGGCGAACTCCTCACAAGTTAAAGCGTTGCCTTTAGTTTTGGTGAAAATATGGTTGGACACCATTTTCAAACCCGACACTAATTCCGCTCCACGTGTATTGGGTTTAAACGTGCGTGTGCCATCTGATAAATTCTCGTGCCTAATATAAACCACGTGAATTCCCTGATTAAACGCCCAATCGATGGCGTTATTTATATTGCCAATAATGTCTTTATAGTTCTTTGTGATATCGTTTTGAATATCAATAATGACCAAGGCTTTTTTCATTGGTTTACTTTTTTATATTTAACCAGTAACGACCGAGGCTATGGGCACGGGCGGTTTGCGGGCGTATTCGCTGTCGCACAGCGACAAGGCGAATGCGGGCGCAAAACCTGCGAAATGCACGTCAGCCAGCAGGTGTGCATAGGCGTGTGTTACCAGCTGGCCGTTCAGTCGTTATAATGTCGTCATTTATTTCAGTCGTATTAATTTTTTTGTTTGTCAACGCAATAAGTCTGTTTTGTTTCTTGTCTTTTCTTGTCAGCCAGCCGAAACAGCCAGATAAAATTGTCTAAATGCACAAAGCCAAAATCTAAACTCTCCACAGTGCATTGTTTTTTTCTTTCAAAATGCACTTCACTATCTAACCGAGCAAAAAAACAATGTACTGTGACCGCTCTGCCCTATTTTAAAAAGCTATAAAAGCCACTGCAAGACAATTGAAAAATTAAACTAACTTGCTGTGGCTTTTTTTGCTTTTTGGGCGTTTATTTAAAGCTTGTTGAACCTCAAAAAGTATTCGTCAATTTCTGCACGAAGTTCAATACCTATTCTTTCAAAACAATCA
Organism: Weeksellaceae bacterium; assembly: GCA_028698395.1. Next base: position 4,262 of record JAQVDG010000162.1, on the reverse strand, counting down.
AGAAGGTCTTTATATGCTCCTTCACCTCCAAGAAAATCCCAAAACTCATCAGCAACTTTTAGTTCGTTGTCTAAATCTAACATTCCACGCATTGTCCAGCGCGCATATGGTGCCGGTTCATATGGATTATAAGGAATAGCAATCAAAGTATCAATTTTGGCTGCTGGATTTATGGCAAGTGTTGCAGCAACCCATTCCAGTAGAGTTCGTTTAAATTCTTTGAATCCTCCTGCATTTGGTTTCGCTGTTTTTATGTCAAACAGATAAATTGTGTCGTCGTGTCCAATAATTTTTACATCAACCTTAGTTGGTTTGACTGTTTTCATTTCGCCGGATTGACAAACTGCTCTGATTGCTGCAATCTCATCAATTTTGTTTGGTGAAGTTTCAGCGATAGCAAGTCTATCCATAATATCTTGGATTACTTTGTGAGCTTCTGACGAAATCTTAGTACCAGCAGTTGCCTGAGATTGAGCCGATTTAAATTTAGTTGCTCCCAATGCTAACGCAACAGGTTCGAAAATACTTGTTCCAAAATTGGTATTCAAAGAGTGAATAAATGAGTAAAGCGCCAATCTATCTTTACCTAATAATCGAGTATGGAATGGCATTACAGCCGGTTCCGGATTGTAACTCTGAAATTTATGTCGAAGACTTGTTCTTAGAACGTTTTCAACTTCTGTAATTTGTTGTTTAGTTAGTGCCATTAATTTCTAATATTAATTTTTCGGTTTTGGGATTTGAGTATAAACCTCTACGTTCAAATAAATAATTTTTTGAATTAAGAATTTTTACTGTTTCTTCAAAAATTGAGGTTGCATTAGTTGAATCACTCAAATAATTAATTTTTTCATCTATTGTTGTATGATTTTTACATTCTAAAATAATATCACATGCCATCAAAATATGCATATCCATAGTTTTTGAGTTCATTGTGAAATTTCCATTTACTAATAAATGATTAAACCAATACCACAACATGCCACAATAGTAATATTGATTAACATCTTGGTTTGAGTTATTAAATATTTTCCCTTCTTTTTGGAATTTTTCTATTACAGAAATTGCATTACTTTTCATTTCATGTGGTTTCTTAAAAAAAACAGAAATAAAAACCCTTGCTAACGTTTCAATGTTTACTTTGCTATATGGAGGTACTATATTGGCGTGTTGTCCTCTAAGTCTTTCAAAATATAAGTGTAAATCTTTTTCTTCCTTGCCTAAAAAATATGTTTCAATTTTCTCGTGAAATTCATTTAGTGATTGTAAGTCTTTATCAATAGAATTCTGATTATTAGCTGCATATATAATCATTTTCTTTAAAACATTATCATTTGTTGATATTATTTTGGCAACAATTTCAATATTATCAATACCGCTTTCATCAGTAGATTCTTTATACTTTTTATATAACTCATTAGTAGTTTGACAACCATTTATTATTCTTGGGAACGTTAAAGTAAATTCTTTATCTTTTACAGGGTGTCTCTCAATTTTATCGCAGATAATTGCTAAACCATTATTTAGAAAGGGAAAATAGCTTCTCTCAGTATCAGAGTCTAAAGTTTTCTTAATATCAATATTAACAGGTGTAGAGCCAATGTAATTTCTAACATTTTCAACAAAAAGCTTCTCTTTAAGATTTTTGTCGGAATTTAATATTAACTTCTTGAGTTCAGAAAACTTAACGGTTACTAAAAGGCTAAGTTCAACATTATCAGCAGAAGAAAGAGGAATATTATTTTCAAATTTTAATTGAATTGTATGAAACTTTGATATTTTCTCGTACTCTGTTTTTATTTCGTCTTTTTGTAAAACTAAAACTTTATTCAAAATACATTTATTTTCTATCTCATTCCTTGAGGTAATCTTAGCTCTTTCTGCATTAATTTTTTCCTCACTGATAATATGTGAAGTCCTAGCGGAAAGGAAAAAAAGTGAAACGTGAGGTGTTTCTTCAATTCTATCAATAAAATTTCCAGAATCATCAAGTAATTTTTTATAAATTGTTGAATATGGCTCTATATCTATTGAACCTGTTAGAAATTTTACAACTTCATCAGTAAAAGCGCTGAATTTTTGTTCGTCGAAACTATTTTTAGTTGTTGATTGAATAAACCCTATTTTAATTTGAATTGATTCTGTTGGTCCAAACTTTCCTAAATCAGCTTCTTCGGATACTAATCTGTTATTTACTATTATAACAATGCCATCAATACCTTGTGCCTTGTTTGTAGAAATAGATTTTACATTGTCGAGTTCTTCTTCCAAAAAATTAGAAGCAACAACATAATTACCAAAGTCCTCAAAAACATCATCATCATTTTTATCAGTTCTTGTAATGCTGAATTTTTTTGCAAACTCATTTATCTTAGCATTTAATCCAATATCAAATTTTTGTGCCATATCATTTATTTTTTAAATGAAAAATTATTTCTGAATATGCGCTTTTATCTTTTTCTGTTCTGTTTAAAACAGGTCTTTTGTATTGATTTACAATCTGCATTCCTGCATTTTCGGCAATAGTCGGGTACATGTTGTACTTGTCGTTAGCAACAAGGAAAATATCAAAGTCATCAACTAAGTATTTTTTTGCATTATTCAGCACGTCGCTTATTCCTTGTACATAACTTTGTTTTGCTTCTTTTCCCTGACCTTTGAATAGCGGTCCAATCTCTAATTCATCTTTTCTCTCAAAGCCAAACAAATCATAAGCATAAGCGTGTTGTTCGTGATAATCTATTAAACCTACATATGGAGGTGAAGAAAAAATTCCTTTGATTTTTTGTTTTGAAATCAAGTCTGCAAATTCGGGATTCTTCTTTTTCAATACTTCAACAATATCAATTGTTCTGCTGTCTCCTGTCAAACACGAATGAAAAGTAGGTTTTCTTAAAAGGTCATATTCGGCTAATCGCTTAATAGTATCTTTAGAATAACTTTCCCACCATTTTAGTATAGAAAACAATGGCTTACATATTTTTCCATGTTTTCCGCAATAATAGGTTGTAGTAACCGGTTCTAAAAGCGTGGCTAAATCAGCGTGAGTTGTTGCTCTACAACTTCTGATTGTACGACTTAGAATTACACTTACAATTCTCTTAGTATATTGGTTTTGTATCTTTTTTATTTCATCAAATACGAATTGGATCTCTTCTCTGATATGATTTGAATACCATTTGTCAAGAAAAGTATCTTCTTTGTCCTGACGTAGTTTGATATTGTATTCTTCAACTAATTGATTGAAAACCGGCAAAAATTCTAATTCTTTTTCTTTTCCGTATTCCTTTTCATTTATTTCTTTTCTGTGAACCTTGTATTTGTAAGCAGGAACAGGAAAATATTTAGTATTGAATACGTTAAGTTCTTGTAAAAGCCTTGATTCAAAATCAACTGTGTGAGAGTTTTCCAAAAATGACTTTAGAGATTTTGTAATTCTGTTTATTTCAGTTTGAACATCCTTTATGTCATAGTGAGTAACCTTACAATTGCCAATTAATGAATTAAAAGCAGAAACATCCACACCAACTGCATGTATTCCTAATTCACAGGCTTGGACCATTGTTGTTCCGCTTCCGGAAAAAGGGTCGAGTACAATGTCTCCTTCTTTAAAATAGACTTCTTTTTTAAACTTGTCAGTATGATTGTCGAGGAAATACTCAACCAATTGTGGTATAAACTTTCCTTTGTATGGGTGAAGTCTATGTACGTGTTTTGTTGTTTCGGATTCTTTATATTGGTCGAAAGATAATGTCCAATTAAGGTCTTCTCCCAACTCGTCTTTCCAGGATTCTTGTTTGGTCTTCTTTTGACCTTTATAATAATTAATCAATTCCTCCTTGGCAATTAACGTGGAACCATTTTCCCCAATCTTGGTAATACGACCATACTGAATAAGATAAGAAATGTTAGAGGTTGTAACATTCTTTTCTAAATAGTCTGAAGCCCAAATGCTAGCTTCACTTATTGATAAATATTCTGACATTTTATTTGTTGTTTGTTCCACCATATTTAATTGTTTGTTCTGCGACTTTCAATGCTTCGATTCCGAAATCTTCATTTTGTATTTCGTATAAAATTTTTTCACTCAGATATTGGGTCAATATCAAGCTTCTCTCAATTTCGAGAATGTCAGCCAATTTTGAAATCTGTTCTTTTGTGGCTCTTCTTTCTCCTCTCTCAATTTTGCTTAATATTGCGGTGTCAACACCAATCTGAGTTGAAATGTCTCGCAATAAAAATCCTTTTTGTTCTCTTTTTTT
>JAQVDG010000161.1 GCA_028698395.1 Weeksellaceae bacterium | reverse complement strand
TTCAATGACAATAAAATTGCGACGTATTATGTCAATTATAAAGGTGAAGATTTAGATATTACCGCCGGGAATTTTTATGAGCAATTTGGTAGTGGATTAGTTTTAAGGAGTTGGGAAGACCGCCAAATCGGGATTAATAACTCGATTCGAGGAATACGTGTTGCTTACACACCGAATAATTTTACTACTATTAAAGGTTTAATCGGTAAAAACCGATTGGGATTTGAAACAACCGAAGGAACTGTCGGAGGAATGGACATTGAAACCAACTTGATACGTCTTTTTAATAAAGAAAATTATTCCACTTCCGTAACAGCCGGATTTAGTTATGTAGGACAGAATGAAAATTATACCGGTCCGATTGATGATTTCCCGCAGAATTACAATAATATTTCTGCCCGATTGGGGTATTCAGGAAGTTCCGGTATTTATGTCAATGCAGAATACGTTTACAAAGGAGAGCGTCCCTTAATCAGTGGTGAACAACCTTCCGAAAAATATTATAACGGAAATGCTTTATTGGTAAACCTCGGATATTCCACCAAAGGATTCGGCATAAGCACTACATTCAGAAGAATGGAAAATATGGGGATTTATGGAGAAAGAAATTTAAGCGACCCTGCTTTAAATTCTTATAATGAAGCCATTATTAATTATTTACCGGCACTTACCAGACAACACGATTATCTTTTGACTAATATCTATGTCTATCAATCTCAGCCTAATATTGATTTTAACACCCAACAAGCCGGAGAAATCGGTGGACAAATAGATGTTTTCTACAACTTCAAAAAAGGTAGTTTATTAGGTGGGAAATACGGCACCAAACTGGCAGCAAACGCTTCGTACTGGAACGGTTTAAATGCTAAATTCAATAATGACATGAGTTACGAAACCAATTTTTTTGATTTTGGAAAAAAATTCTTTCACGATGTAAATTTTGAAATTAATAAAAAATGGACAGATAAATTCTCATCTATTATTACTTATATGCACCAGTACTATGACAAAGGAATTATTGAAGGAGGAAATTACAGTCATATCATTGCCAACGTAGTAGTCGGTGATTTTCTGTATAAATTCAATTCAAAAAATTCCATCCGGTTTGAATTGCAACATTTACAAACCAAACGAGACAAGAAAAACTGGGCAGCCGCTTTAGTAGAATACAATTTAAACCACAAATGGAATTTTTATGTAGGCGACCAATACAATTATGGAAATGACGACAAAGATTTACGTTTTCATTATTATATGGTAGGCGGAAGTTATGCTAAAGAAACCACGCGAGTTCAGTTAAACTACGGTCGTCAACGAGGAGGACTAATTTGTGTCGGAGGAGTTTGTCGATATGTTCCTGAAAATACAGGATTTACTCTTTCATTAGTCAAAACATTTTAATAAATTTGCAATATTGGACTTTAATTTTTTTTATACATCACACACAAATTAACAGATTATGAAACATTTTATTACTAAATTTCTGCTATCGGGCTTGTTGCCATTAGCGGTTTATGGTCAGACGATTGTAAGTACAACGCCTGAAAACAGAAAGATTATTTTAGAAGAATTCACCGGAATTTATTGTGTTTATTGCCCTCAAGGTCACATCATCGCAGAGCAAATCATGACAGAAAACCCGGGAAATGCTTTTGCAATTAACATTCACCAAGGAGGTTATGCCAATCCGAATGGAAACGACCCGGATTTCAGAACGCAATGGGGAAATGCAATTGCCAACCAAACCGGTTTAGGCGGTTATCCTGCAGCAACAGTTAACCGTCAAAACTTTCCGGGAATGGAACAAGGAAATTCCGGAACAACAGCCATGAATAGAAATTATTGGAAGACAGCAGCTAACCAAATTAAAAACACCGCTTCTTATGTAAATATGGCGGTAGAAGCGTCTATTAACATTGACACTCGTGAATTAACAGTTTTAGTAGAAGCTTACTATACTGGAAGTAGCCCACAATCTACGAATTTCTTGAATGTAGCCTTGTTGCAAAACAACACCAAAGGACCTCAAACTGGAGGAAATCAAGGAAACAATTACAACCACATGCGTCGTTTAGTTGATTTAATAACCGGACAATGGGGAGAGGAAATCTCAACAACGACTGAAGGAAGTTTTGTAAGTAAAACTTATACATACACTATTCCAAACGACTATAAAAATATTCCGGCTATTCTTCCCGATATGGAAATTGTAGTATTCATGACCGAAACACATCAAAAAATCATCAGTGGAAATGGAGCTTTTACTTCTTTAATCGGATTGGACTACCAAAATGATGCTTCCATTGTTGGAATTAATGAAATTTTACCTACTTGTGGTAATACAGTTTCACCCGTTTTTGAATTTGAAAACAGAGGAGAAAATACTATTACCAATCTTACTTTTGAATATTCCGTTAACGGAGGTGATGTTCATACTTATGAATGGACCGGTTCTCTTACTTCTTTGAGAAGAACAACCGTTACTCTTCCCGGAATTGCATTTGAAAAACAAGCACTGAATGATTTGGTTATTTCAATTGTTTCCAGTGAAGACCAAAATCCGGATAACAATTCTATGACCCTAAGCTTTGCAGACGCTCCTACCGCTTCTTCTAATACCCTACATCTAACGCTTCATACAGATAACAATGGAAGTGATACTCGATGGATTATAAGAAAAAGTAACAATCAGGCTGTTATGCAAGGAAACGGATACGCTAACAATACTACCTATGAAATTGAGATAGAACTTCCCGGCGATGACTGTTATAGTTTCCGTATCATTGACGTAGGAGGAGATGGCGGAGCTTCTTTCACTTTGAAAGATAATAGTGGAGCAATACTTATTGAAAGTGATGGAGATTACGGTAGTGGATTCATTTCTGAATTCAAAAAAGGAGCTTTAGGATTATATGAACAAGACCTTTCTGCTGTAAACATCTATCCTAACCCATCTTCCGGTGTAGTAAACATTACCAGCGATGCCAAAATTGACAATATTTATGTGTATGACCTTTCAGGAAGAGCAATTTATACTGCTAACCGATTAGCCACCAATAAAACTGAATTAGACTTAACTGCTTTCGGTAAAGGAACATATATCATTAAAATTGATGCAGGAAAAACCATTACAACTAAAAAAGTAGTTATTAAATAAAAAAATATGAAAAAGATTATTTTAAGCACATTTTTCACTCTTTATGCCATTTCAAGTTTTGCACAAAGAGAATATAGAGTTGCTGATTTAGAAGACAATCCTTACGAAGACAATAACACTTTTGTATTTGATGTACACGGAAGTTTTGCCGATCCGGCTGAAGCTGCCAAACTTCATTTACTTATTTCTAACGAGAGTTCCAGTGATATTTACCTCAGAGGACAGATAATAGAAATGATTAATACCAATGGCGAATTAGCACAGTTTTGTATCGGAGGTCCTTCCGGAAACTGCTTCTTCCCACTTTATGAAGGTTCTTATTACCCAAATCAAAATGGAGGTATTCTCTATGCCAATTCCAACTGGGGAATGTTTGATTATTTCATCAATTTAGATGAAACAAATTTAGCTGAATACAAAGTGCGATTTACACAAACCGATGGAGAAGGAAATGAAATTGAAGGAACTGATTTCACTTTCAGCTATCTGTATAACAAAGATGGATTGGGCGTAAACGATATTCGGTCTCAAGCAATTGCAGAAGTTTATCCAACGGTTGCTAAAGGATTTACCAACGTAAACCTAAAAGAGAACGCTAACATTCAAATCCTAAATACAGAAGGAAGAATAGTGAAAGTTACACAACTAAAAAGTGGAGCTTCTCAATTGGATTTAACAGGATTAAGCAGTGGTGTTTATTGGGTGAATTTCAAAGGAGATTCCGGAATCACTCATACCATTCGTATTGTTGTAAAATAATTATTATAAGTTTTTAGTTAGAAAAACCGTCTTATTTTCGGAATAAGACGGTTTTTTTACATCAAATAGTCTATCACTACACCTTTTTCAACTGCTTTATGTATCTTTACTCACAAAAAAATTCATTAAATCCTTAAACATGAATCCCGGATACGAATTAGATGAAATTGACAAAACAATTTTACTTTATCTCATAGAAAACACCCGTTTGCCCTTTACAGAAATTGCTAAGAAAATGAATATTTCTGCAGGCACCATTCACGTTCGTATAAAAAAATTAGAAGATGCCGGAATCATTAAAGGTACAACCTTGACACTGAATTACGATAAAATGGGCTATCAATTCGTTGCGTATTTAGGGATTATGCTCAACAAAACCAATAAAATTCAAAAAGTAATCGATGAATTACATAAAATCCCAAATGTAACCGTAGCACACATCATAGCAGGGAAATACAATATATTTTGTAAAATTCGGGCAAAAGATGCTCAACATGCTAAAGAGCTGATTTTCAGGATTGATGAAATTGAAGGTGTAAAAAGAACGGAATCTATGATTTCACTCGAAGAAAGTTTTAATGATAAAAATCGCCTAATGAAATCTATTTTCAATTAAATTTGCACCATGAAACGTTCCATTTGGTTTTTTGGCTTAATTGCTATCATGTACATTTTAGTTGGAGGAATCCTATTCAGAGGTTATCAAATATGGATAACCAACGATTATCTTTTCAAAGAACATTTTGATTTAAGCGATGCCGTCATGCCTTCTTGGTATCCTTCCGTTACTTTGATTTTAGGATTTCTTAGTTTTATCGGAATTACACTCACCTTTTTTTATAAAAAATGGGGCGTTTATTTAACCATTGCTTCTCTATTTTTATCCATTGTCATTCAACCCGAATTCATGCCGGACGGAACTCTTTATTCCCTATTTGCTTTATTCGTTTTTGTAGGCTACGGTTTAGCTGTTATCATTCCCAATTGGAAAAAGTTCAGCTGATTTTTCAACTTTAATTCTGTATTTCTATCCTAATCTTATTTTCTTCTTTAAGAAAATGAAAAATATACATTTTATTATTGATTAATAATCAAGTAGTTAAAAATAATTTGCTTACTATTTTTAAATTTTTAGTACTTTGTATTGCATAATACTATTTAATGTCCATATATTTGCAATAGAAAATACCAATTCTATGGATATTGAAAAAACAAAAACACAAATGCGCAAAGGAATACTGGAATATTGTATTCTCAGCATCATAAAAAATTCGGGTGATGCGTATGCTTCCGATATTTTAGATGAGCTGAAAAAAGCAGAAATGATTGTGGTAGAAGGCACGCTTTATCCTTTACTCACCCGATTAAAAAATGATGAACTTTTAGCCTACCGCTGGGAAGAATCTACTTCCGGCCCACCCAGAAAATACTTTACGCTCACAGAACAAGGAAATGATTTTCTTGAAGAATTATCCACCACCTGGAAACAATTGCACAAAGCAGTAAACAAAATAACCCAAGAATCTTAATCGCTATGGACAAAACAATATCAATCAGTATAGGCGGCTTTTCTTTCATTATTGATGATGGTGCCTACTTAAAACTAAAAAATTATTTAAATCAAATCCGGCTT
>JAQVDG010000160.1 GCA_028698395.1 Weeksellaceae bacterium | reverse complement strand
ATACAATTCCGGAATTTCTTCAGGAAAATCTTGTAAATCTGCATCCATCGTTATCACAACATCGCCTTTTGTTTCTTTAAAAGCAGCCATTAAAGCTTGTGATTTTCCATAATTTTTACGAAAACGAATTCCTTTGATTTCCCGATTAATTTCGGCTAAAAATTCTATGATTTTCCAAGAATTATCGGTACTTCCGTCATCAATAAAAATCACTTCAAAATTAAAATGATGTTCCAGACACACCGATTTAATCCGATAGAATAATTCTTCAATGGAATCTTGTTCGTTTAATAAAGGTATAACTACGGATAAATGCATTAGACACGTCTGTTTCTTAAGAATACTGCGAAGATAGTTGAAATAAAAAAGTAATAAAAAACTACAACCGAAAATGAAATGAAAAATATTTTTAAACTAAAAATATTGATACTTGCATCGGTCATTTTTTCTACTAATTCTCCATTTTTTTCCATGAATTCCGGATTGGGATTTTCAGTCATTAAATCGTACCAACCTCTTTGTAAAGCGTCTTCTGCCCAAGCTCCTGCTTTGTTGAAAAATAAAAATATTAAGGCTAAACTTGAAAATCCTCCTATGAACATAGGCAAAAAAGTTAGTTTCCAAACTTCTCCAAAGTGTAAAATTCGGGTTTTTGCTGTGGAATAAGAGCTGTAAAAACCCAATCCTGCATAAACTGCCGGCAATAAAAAACAACTGATTAATGCAGAATAATTGAAATATTGTGCTTCAGAAATTCCGGCATTAGTGGAAAAAAGATAAAACAGCAAAAAGAAAATACTCATGGTTATAAGAAACAAGCCAATTCCTACTTGAATAATTTTTTTGTTTGTGTTCATCGGACAAATGTAAGTATATAAAAAGATTTTTAATACACGACAAAATAAATTCTTAATTCAAAACTTCAGAATTTGTTTAACCGATTCTGCTGATTAAATTTTTGTGTGATGGATAAATTGAAGTTTATTTTACTCTTCCGGTTCTTCTTCAAAATTCAACGAAAGTGAATTAACACAATAGCGCAATCCGGTTTCGGTAGGGCCATCGTCAAATACGTGTCCCAAATGACTTCCACAACTTCCACAAAGTATCTCAGTTCGAGTCATTCCAAAAGAAGTATCTGTTTTTTCTATAATTTTTCCGGCTTCCATTTCTTTATCAAAACTTGGCCAACCACAATGCGCTTCGAACTTAGAATCGGAAGAAAAAAGCGGTTCGTTACATGCACCGCAAGTATAAATTCCTTTCTCGAAATGCAAATTGTATTTTCCCGTAAAAGGTCGCTCTGTTCCAGCTTGACGAAGAACTTGATAGTTTTCCGGAGAAAGTTCTGCTTTCCATTCTTCCTCTGATTTTTCCACTTTAAATCGTGGATTTTCTGAATTTTTCATAATCAAATTTTCTTTTGTTGTACGATGAGAACATGAAACAATAAGTAATAAAACAATGCCATAAAACACTTTTGGGTTCATTCTCCTGATTTTATAAATTCTCAATCTTCTGGTTGTACTTCCGAATCGCTTCTGTTATTTGTTCCGGTGTTTGATAAATATTGTATTTACAATGCCCTATTCCGTCAATTAAACTAAACCCAATTTGTTGATTCTCATTCTTTTTATCGTGTTTCATCCAATTAATTAAACGAGGAATCATCTCATCCGGAATCGGCAATTTATCGAACACAGAAAGCACAAAAAGGAAAATTTCATCCAACTCTTTTCGGTTGATTAATTCATTCTCATAACCCAAAAAAGATTCCACCAATAAACCGGCCGCCACAGCTTCTCCATGAAGAATCGGCTGTTGCATCTGAAGGAATTCACTTTCCAATGCGTGACCAACAGTATGTCCGAAGTTTAAAATTTTCCGTAATCCGGTTTCCTTAAAATCCAAATTTACTATCTCCGTTTTTATTTGAACAGATTCTTTGATTAATTCTACATAATTTTCTGATTGATTATTTCTTTCATTTTTCAAATCTTCCCAATGATTAGAGCTGTAAATCAAAGCATGCTTCATCATTTCTGCCCAACCGGAACGAAGCTCACGTTCAGATAAAGTTTTCAAAAATTCCGGTTGAATAAAAGTAGCAATCGGAAAAGAAAAAGTTCCGACTGAATTTTTAACAGCATTCAAATCTACTCCGGTTTTTCCGCCAATCGATGCGTCCACCATTGCCAAAAGCGTAGTAGGAATATGAATAAAATCAATTCCTCTTTTGAAAGTAGAAGCAACAAATCCACCCAAATCAGTGATAACGCCCCCACCTAAATTAATCAATATACTTTTTCGATTTCCTTCCAATTCCGACAAAGCACTCCAAATTTGTTCTGCAATGTCAATTGTTTTGTTCTCTTCACCATTTGGAATTTCTATAATTTCAATTCCCACAGTAGTTTCTAATTCCGACAAAATCAATGGCAGACAATGTTTATGCGTGTTGGAATCAACCAGTATAAAAACAGGTTGATACGAATTTTCATCGATGATTTGATTCAAAACAGTCAAATCAAAATAAACCGGTGTTTGTTTCATACTGCAAAATTACAGATTTTCTAATGAAATCCTTCTTTGCTCTGTTCGTAAAAATCCGTACTTTTGACAACTTAAAAATTGATTTTCAAAAACGAAAAACATGTCAGAAACCGTTGAAAAAAAAGCTTTTGATATAAAAAAAGATACGTATAAACCCCAAAACACCATCCGAATTGTAACGGCTGCTTCGTTATTTGACGGGCATGATGTTTCGATTAATATTATGCGTCGCATTATTCAAAAAACCGGAGCAGAAGTCATTCATTTAGGACATGACCGAAGTGTAGAAGAAGTGGTGGACACAGCAATTCAGGAAGATGCGCAAGCCATTGCAATGACTTCTTATCAAGGTGGACACAATGAATATTTCAAATACATGTACGATTTGTTGAAGGAAAAAGGAGCAGAACACATCAAGATTTTTGGTGGTGGAGGCGGCGTTATTTTACCTTCGGAAATTCAGGAATTAATGGATTATGGAATTTGTCGGATTTATTCTCCTGATGATGGTCGTGAATTAGGTTTACAAGGAATGATTAATGATTTGGTTATGCGTTCTGACTTTCCGACCGGAAACCAATTGACTCAGAAAATGGTTGATCATTTAGAAGAAAAAAATAGTCATTATTTAGCACAAGCTATTTCTGCTTTTGAAAATAATTTAGAACATTATTCTTCTTTTTATGATGAAGTAAAAAAGAAAGCAGAAGTCAATCATATTCCGATTTTAGGAATGACCGGAACCGGAGGCGCCGGAAAATCTTCTTTAGTTGATGAATTAGTTCGTCGTTATACTTTGGATTTTCCCGAAAAGACTATTGGAATTATTTCTGTTGATCCCACAAAACGTAAAACCGGAGGTGCTCTTTTAGGAGATAGAATTCGAATGAATTCCATTAATAATTCCAATGTATATATGCGTTCTATGGCTACACGACAAGCCAATTCTTCTATTTCCAAACACATTGCTCCGGCATTGGACGTGTTAAAAGCAGCTAATTTTGATTTAATTATTTTAGAAACTTCCGGAATTGGTCAATCCGGTGCGGAAGTCATGGAATATGCAGATTTACCGGTTTATGTGATGACGCCTGAATACGGTGCAGCTTCTCAATTGGAAAAAATTGATATGTTGGATTATGCCGAAATTATCGTTTTAAATAAATTTGATAAAAAAGGAGCAGAAGATGCTTTGCGTGATATAAAAAAACAATACCAGCGGAATCACGAGCGGTTTACCGAATCTCCGGATAATATGCCGGTTTTTCCAACCCGGGCTTCTCAATTTAATGATGCCGGAACTAATGCGCTTTACAAAGCTTTGATGGAAAATTTAAATGAAAAAACCAATGGAAAATTCAATTCAGAAATCAGTTTTGGAAAAGTTGCAAAAGAACAATTAACTTCGGTTATTCCGGCAAAAAGAGTTCGTTATTTATCTGAAATAGTAGAAAATAACCGTCAATATGACAAATGGGCAGAAGAACAAAGTCAATTGGCACAAGAAGCTTATGTGCTTGATTATTCGGCTCAATTAATGAAAAATCAATCAATAGCTGATTTAGAAAAAATACGGGATGAAAAATTAGATTATTTAAGTCCTGAAAATAGAAATCTTATCGCTACTTGGAAAGATAAACAAAAGAAATATTCTGATGCGGTTTACTCTTTCAAAGTCCGTGACAAAGAAATTAAAATTGAAACCCATACCGAGTCACTTTCTCATTTGCAGATTCCAAAAATAAGTTTACCTAAATACAAAGCCTGGGGCGATATTTTACAATGGAGTTTACAAGAAAATGTTCCGGGCGAATTCCCTTATACTGCTGGAATTTATCCGTTTAAACGAACCGGAGAAGACCCCACCCGAATGTTTGCCGGAGAAGGCGGACCGGAAAGAACCAATCGTCGTTTTCATTATGTGAGTTTGGGAATGCCGGCAGCTCGTTTATCAACAGCTTTTGACAGCGTTACTTTATACGGTCAAGATCCGGCAACTCGTCCTGATATTTATGGGAAAATCGGGAATGCCGGTGTTTCTATTGCTACACTGGACGATGCGAAAAAATTATATTCCGGATTTGATTTGTGTGCACCTACTACTTCAGTGTCCATGACAATTAACGGTCCGGCTCCACTGCTATTGGGATTCTTTATGAATGCTGCAATTGACCAACAATGTGAGCGATACATTAAGGAAAACGGATTAGAAAATAAAGTAGAAAAACGATTAAAAGAAAAATTTGACGATAATGGATTGCCTCGTCCCACATATAAAGGTGAATTACCTGAAGGAAATGATGGTTTAGGCTTATTATTATTAGGAATTACCGGAGATGAAATTTTGGATGCAGAAGTTTATGCCGAAATTAAAGCTCGAACTTTGGCAACGGTCAGAGGAACGGTTCAAGCAGATATTTTAAAAGAAGATCAGGCACAAAATACGTGTATTTTCTCCACTGAATTTGCTTTGCGATTGATGGGCGATGTTCAACACTATTTTATTGAGAAAAAAGTACGAAATTTTTATTCGGTTTCAATTTCAGGTTATCACATTGCCGAAGCCGGAGCCAATCCAATTTCACAATTGGCTTTTACCTTAGCAAATGGATTTACCTACGTTGAATATTATCTTTCAAGAGGAATGCATATTGATGATTTTGCTCCGAATTTATCCTTCTTTTTCTCCAATGGAATCGATCCGGAATATGCGGTAATCGGTCGTGTAGCAAGAAGAATCTGGGCGAAAGCCATGAAACATAAATATGGTGGAAATGAACGCTCACAAATGTTAAAATACCACATTCAGACTTCAGGAAGAAGTTTGCATGCACAAGAAATTGCATTTAATGATATTCGGACAACTTTACAAGCCTTGTATGCCATTTATGATAATTGTAATTCACTTCATACCAATGCGTATGATGAAGCTATTACCACTCCGACAGAAGAATCGGTGCGAAGAGCCATGGCAATTCAGTTAATCATCAACAAAGAATTAGGATT
>JAQVDG010000159.1 GCA_028698395.1 Weeksellaceae bacterium | reverse complement strand
AGAAATATTCAATACTATTTCAGGCGTGCATATTTTTGTCTTCTGTTGTTCTAATTCAACAGTATTGATGTTGTGAATTGCTGTTTTGAAAGATTGAGTGTTAATTTGAGCTTCTTTGTTCAGACTGATTTCATAAACTTGTTTCTGAAAAAATCCAAACACCTCAAAATTTATTGTGTCTGTATGGATATTTTCAAGGTCTAAAACAATCTGTTTTGAGAAATCATAACTTTTAAAGTTTCCAATCCTAAACCAAACTGCATTTTTGAACTTAAAATCAACAACCAAATACGCATTTTCGAACTGCCAGTTTTGGTAATATCCAAATGTTATTTTTTCAATCCGTTTCCTTCGTTTAAAGAGAATGCAAAATAATCGACTAACTTTTAGGAAGTAATATTGTATATTTTTAAGTGATGTTTTAATCATATTTTCAGGTTGATTATTTAGTTCGCCATAAATGTATATACGGTTTTCTGATTTATATTACGGTTTTCCGTAAAGCTTCAAATTTGTATTTGTGAGGCGGTGGATAAAAACAAATGTGGTGCAATGCGTTGGCTTGGTGCGTAGGGTTGCACCTCTTTTGTTTTTTTGAAGCGTTGGCATTTTATCTTTCATTTTTCTGTACGTTTATTGTCGGTCGTGTCGTCTTTTAGGGTGAGGCATAACGGGCCGCGTATTGGCGATAGTGGCGGATTAGAAAGCCTAAACTTTCAATTTTGAACTAAGCTAAGCAACAGCCTTTTATTATTTTCTAAATTTATGAAAAAAGGAAATATAAAAGGCTGTTGCGACAAAAAAAGGAGAAACCTTCAATCTCTCCCTTAACCCGCCATTTCGCCAATACGATGTTATGTGTAGTGCTATTATTCGACTAGATTTGTCATAATTTCTAATCTTCTTTTTCTATTACCTTTTTGATTTATACCTTCTTTAGTAATTGCTTTGTATTCTTGTATTAGTTCAAACTTATCTTGAAATTTAGTTCTCAGCTCATCTTCATTGTTGTAGTTGTCAATAAAGAATTTATAATTTTCAAATACACTATCTTCAACATTTTTATTAATTAATATGTATTTGTAAAAATAAGTAAATGCTGTATATAAATGCACCTTAGAATTAAAGAAAGTCATTCTAATAGAATTTGATTCAATTAAATTGTTGATAATATCTAATGTGTTTTTAAACCTTGTTTCGTCTACTTCTTTTTCATCATAAACTTCATTATATAGATCATAAATTCTATTAACATTTGATGAGTTAATTTCTTCATCAATGCCTGATCGTTGGAAGATTAATAAATTACTAATAAAAGTTATATCTCTCATTCGTCTTCTATCAGCTAATCCAAAAATTTTATTATCATTCCAAAAATTTAATTCTGATAGATTTGAAGCTAAACCAATGAACTCTCCTTCAAATTGAGCATTTCTCAATTCTTCTGGATTTAAAGTCATATTATGACTGTTTAAGCGCAAAAACATATTCACAATTTGTTCTCTATTAACATTGCTTCTTACAAGTCTAACAGAAAAAGTATATGACCATATTGCTTGTTTAAATTCATTATCTAAATTCTGAAATTTTTTCCCTTTAATTTGATCGTAAATTTCAGATTTATCATCTAAAGAACCAGGAGAAAGTGCGTAATCATTTTTAATAAATTGGAATAGTGCTCCAGTCCTTTGTTGACCATCTATAATTGAATATTTTGTATCTCCGGTATCTGAATCTGTTCCGATATTCCAAATGTATATCTCTGGAATAGGAGATCCTAATAATATTGATTCTATAAGTTTAATTTGATGTTTTCTTAACCAAACATAATTTCTTTGAAATGAGTCATCAATAATCAATAACCCGTTTCTATCTAAATCAAATAGCCATTTGCTATTTTGAGGTTGTATATCAATTTGTTCTATTAATTTCATAATGTTGCTTTTAAATCTGATAATCCTTTTAAATGATATTCTTCTACTGCTTCCCAATTTGAATAAATTCTATAATTGATAGGTGTGAATATTTTATAAATTAATTGCAAATTAGTTTTAAAATCATTTATTTTCTTTTGCCAATTAATAAGTTCCTCATTGTTGTAATGATTATCTTTTTCTTTTACAGAAATAAAATTACGAAAAATCGAGGAAGTTAAACTTTGGTAATTATTAATATGATTATTTCTACTTATTAATGTATAAGTTTTCCAAAATTTCTTAAAATATTCATCAGATACAATAACTATATCTAAATCAGAATTTTCAATGTCAAATTCTTTAAAATTTTTAGTAGGAGATAAGCTAAAAGCAGTTTTAGCACTACCAATAATTGCAATATTGTTAAAATGTACGTTTAAATTATTTGCCATAAATCTTTTGAAATCATCGTAAAACAATAAATGATTTTCACTGATGGTTTTGAAATAATGAACATCTTGTCCTTGTAGAAGGTGGTCATAAATTTCTTTCTCGGATTTATTTTTGATAAAATCGATGAATTCTTCTTTGTTCATACTGTTTGTAGAGCATTACACATAACGTTTTGCGGGTTTAAGAAGTTGGCGATTTCGGAGCACAAAACTGTCTGCCAGCACTGAACTTGATACGAAGCACAAATGTTCAATTAACCATTGAACCGCCAATTTCTTAAACCCGCTGTTAGCAGTAGTGGCTCTTGGTCGTCCGTCAATTATTTGGTCAATATTTGTCGCCATAATTTGCAAATGCTGTCAAAGTCAATGCCTGTGTTTGCAGGACTTGTGCTTGGTAAAGAAATATATTTTAAATCACTTTTTCTGTCGAAATACTTGTCAAAAAGAGATTGGGATTTTGTCCCGTTGAAACCGATAACTTTTAAATTCTTGTGCTTAGCGATAAAGTTGTCCAAGTCGTTTGGTTCTTCATCTTCGATTGCACTGTCAAGGCTACCTTTTCTATTTGCTTTGTGTGCTACATCCCAAATTCCAATTTTAGTTTTGAGTAAAAGTGCTTTTTTGTCGGTGTAGGTCAATGGCAAATCATTGTCTGTAATTGTTGAAATGATTTTCCAAAATCTATTTCTTGAATGTCCGTAATACTCGCCAAGTTCAAGTGATTTGTCACCGGGCATTGTTCCCAAAATCAAAATAGTCGTGTCTGAGTTTGAAATTGGGTCGAATGATGTTTTTGTATGTGTCGAGATTGATTTAGAAACAGGAGCTTTGTCCACTACTTTTTTTGTCAATGGTTTTGGTGCAGGTGAAGGTGTTATTGCTTTTGATGTTGTTCCTATTGGTGTCGCACCGCTCCAACTTATGTCAATTGTAGTTCCATAGTCATTTACTCTAAAACTTATACTGTCTTTATGTGCAACGTCTGAACCGTTAAACTTGTATGACTTACGAAATGATTTTGTCTCGTGGTCAATGTTAACCACTAAAATGTCGCCCCGAGAAACTGTCTTGGTGTCGATTTTATAACTCTTCGATTTTTCAAGTCTGGTCGAAGGTCTGATAGTTCTATTTCTAATAATTTCTGTCATTGTTGTTGTCCTGTTTGTTGTTGTGATGACGGTCGTCCTGCCATTACTGCTAACGGTTTTCGGCTTGGCGATGTGGCGGATTTTTAGCACAAAAGTTCAATAGAATTACTGCTGTTGAACCTTGCACAAATGTTTCATAGAAGCACTTCAGCCGCCATATTGCCAAACCGATGTTGGTGGCTGGGCTTCTTTTATTCGTCTGTTTTTGTTCCATAAAATCCTGTCGCACAACCATAAAAATAAGAATAAAATTTTGTCGTAAGTCCTGTTTTTGTAAATATTTCTGTTGCTCTTTTGGCATTGTCAAATTTGTTTGTGTATTGCCAAAGCATTCGATATTCTTCTGGATTTCCAAGTAACAGTCGTCCTAAAATTGGTATAATTTGTCCAAGGTAAAATCCATAAAGCTTTTTAAGTATTTTATTGTGCGGTTTTGAAACTTCTATAAACGAAAATTGTCCACCATTTTTTAAAATACGTTTAGTTTCTTTTGCTAAAATATTTATTTGTTCTTCATTAAATGTTTTTAGTCCAAATGCACAGGTTACAAAGTCGTAATAGTTGCTTGGTAACTTGTTGTAAAGAATGTCTTGTTGTAATACAATGATTTCGTTGTTGAATTGTGTTTCACTTTTCTGTTTTGCATATTTCAACATTCCATCAGAAAAGTCAAGTACGGTCAAACTGGAATTTGGTAATTTGTTTTTTGTTGCATTCCAAGTTTCCCCCATTCCTGTCAGCAAGTCAATTATTTCTGCCTTATGTTTAGTCTGCTTAAATGGCTCTAAAAATTGTCTTCTCCAACGAATCGAAAATCCAAACGATGTAATAAAGTTCATTCGCTCATATGAACTACTCATTTTATTGAAAAGCCCTTTTACATACTCGGGATTGTAAATATTATTCTCCATTCAGCACTTCTTTCCATTTTTCTGTTTCAGCAAACTCTTTAATTATTTGGTTTCTGTCAATTAGTAATCTTTTCAGATAATTCGTTAGAACAAGGTTATTAAATAATTTGCCAAAAAGACCAAATGGCGAATGAAATTCAAAAATGTCTTTCATTATTACTTTATCCCTAAGTTGTTCAAATTTATGTTCGTGTATTATAGATTTGAAAATACCCTTTGTTTGTTCGTCAATAAAATAGTTAGGTCTGTCAAATGCAGTAATTTTTGAAGTTAGTTTTTGTCGCACTCCAAAATGTGTTGCCTGCCAAGTTACAGTTTCACCTATGTTAATCAGTCCACTTGTTCTTCCTGCAATTGCTTGTTCATTTGTTCGTGCAGTTGAAATTTTGTGCAAGTCAATACTTCGTGATAGGTCAAAGCAAATTTCAATTGTCGAGTATATTTCTGTTATGAGTTCAATTTTCGGCATTTTTTTTGTCTGTTTGTCCTTTAGGTAACGGGCTGTTAGCCTTGCCACCAACGGTTTGGGTATTGCCGAAGGCGGGTATTTTAAGCACAAAAGTTCATTAGAATTACTAATGTTGAACCTTGCATAATTGTCCAGTCGAAGCCGTTCAGCCCCGCTTTTGGCAATACCTTGTTAGCGGTAGTTTTTTCTTATTTCGTGTAGGATTTCGTTCAGTTTTGTTTCAATATTTAGTTCGTCAAATAGTTTCTCCGATAAATTTAATGAGTTTTCAAAAGCTAAAATTATGTTTTTAGGATTTAAATCCGATGTTATTGTTTTATACGCAGAATACCAAGTCATATCAATATCCTTTTCAAGACTTTTAGTCGGACTTTCCCAATGTTGGGTTTTGTTTATTCTTGCTCTAATAAGCCAGAGCAAATATTTCTGAACGTTTGATAAACTATGATGAGCGTGAGCAAATTCCTCTCTCTTAATTAAGTTACTTGTTGTCAGTACAACATTCAGTAATGATTGACTTAACCACAAGATGTTTTCATTTGTTATTCTTTCGGGCGATTTCGTTTTGATTTGATTAAGCGTTTTCGTTAAATGTCCGTCTTTGTCGATTAGGTTCATTTGGTCAAAATCGCTAAATGCAACAATTCCGTCCCAAGATTTGATAATTTCAATTTCCTCCGTTTTTAAAAAATGAAATTCGCCTCTGA
>JAQVDG010000158.1 GCA_028698395.1 Weeksellaceae bacterium | reverse complement strand
TAAACAATAATTATTGTGGAGATGCCACTTACTATGTTCCCGGTCCTTTTCCCTATATTGAGCATTGAGGAAGAACGACCGTTTTAACTGCTTATTCGGAAGTAATTCCGGGCGAAACTTATCACATTCGCTTATTAATTGCAGATACTGCCGATACAAATTATGATTCAGCTGTATTTTTAGAAGCCGGATCTTTTAATTTGGGCTCAACTTTAGTCGATATTTATGGGGATGAAATTGAAGACGGTAAACTAATTTGTGATTTAGAAGAATATACGCTTATAGCTAATGTTACTTCTCCTGTTGCTGTTTTTCAATGGTATTTCAATGGTGAATTAATTCCCGGAGCAACAGAAAATCAATATATTGCAACAGAAACCGGAAATTACTCGGTTGAAGTTTCAGCCGTCAGTTGTCAAACCGAAGCAGATGTGAACTTAATTTTCAGTAAAACTCCAGAGGCTGTTCTCATTTATGAAGCACATCGTTGTTCATTGGATGGAACCTATTTATTTGATTTGAGTGAATTTAATTCATCTCTTTCCACCACCAATGATATTCATTTTACTTATTATACTTCTAATTTAGGCGCACAAACACAAAATCCAAATTCTCAGATTATTGACTTTGAAAATTATTTTGTCAATACAACCGGAACAGTTTATGTCCGAATTGAAGCAGATGGAGGTTGCTACGTCGTAGTTCCATTGATTTTATCCATTGGAAAAAAACCTGACACACAAGAAGTTCCCTATCCTATTTGTGATACAAATGGAGATGGTTTTGCTACTTTTGATTTAAATTCTCAGAATAATTTGCTAATAACCTCCGACCCTACCGGTTTAACTTTTGAATATTATTTAGATGCTGGTTTGACTCAATTAATTCCTAATCCTGATAATTTTGTCAATACATCCAATCCACAAATTGTTTTTGTAAAAGCTTATTATCCTGACGAAGCGGACGAAGAATGTATTGCCGTTGAGGAACTTACTTTAATTGTAGAAGAATTCCCTGAACTTCAATCTGATAATATTGTAATTTGTGACAATTTACATGATGGAAGTGAAGAAATTGACCTAACTCAGAATAATATTGTAATTACTTCCGGAATTGGTACTACACTTCACTATTTCACTGAAATTGGCGGACAAGAAATCACGAATCCTGAAAGTTATCTACTAACTTCTTCACCTGTTACTTTTTATGTTTTAGTAAGAAACACCAATGAATCTTGCGAAGATTACCAAACTCTGACGGTTTCTATGTTAGAATCACCTGAAGTAATAAGTGACACGATTCATTTACAAAATTGTAGTTTAACTCAATTTTCCACCTACTACCTACCCGATGCTAATTCTCATTTAGTAAATAGCACCAATGGTTTAACTTTCACATATCATTTTACTTATCAACAGGCATTTAACGGAACAAACCCATTGCCTCAGAATTACCAAAATACCAGCCCAAATCAAATCGTTTATGTGCGGATTCAAAACTCTAATCAATGTTTTGATATTGGTGAAATTCAATTAAATACAGTTACCATCCATGAAGAATTGCCTGATGCTTTGACAGTTTGTGATAATCCTTATGAAACCAATGACGGATTTGGAACTTTTAATTTAACTCAAATGTACAGTTCTATTGCAACTGTTTTAGGAGGTGGAAATTATTTCATCACCTATCATACTTCTTTAGATGATGCCGTAAGTGGAAATAATCCTATCATCAACCCAACTGAATATGAAAATATAAGCAATCCGCAAACAATTTACACCCGAGCCAAGAGCAATCAAGGTTGTGCCGGTATTGTCGATTTTAAAATCAATGTACTTTCTGTTCCGGAATTTGAATTAAGAGAATCCATTACATTTTGTGCCAATGATTTTGATAAATCATTTGAATTCTTTGACCCTTTTGAATCTTATACTTGGTACAATCCAAGCGGTGATGTTGTAAGTACAGAAAGTCTTGTAGTTTTCAACCAACAAGGAACATACACTTTAGAAGTTACTTCTCCTGATTCTCAATGTGTGGGTCGAAGAGAAATTAATGTTCAATACGATGCTCCACCGGTTATTTCAAGCATTGTAGTCGATGAAAATACGGTTACCGTTTATGCAAACGGAGGTTTTGGTCCTTATTTGTACAGTTACACAAACGGGCTGAATTGGAGCGACCATTCGATTTTATATGATATTCCTCCCGGCATATATGAAATGATTATTAAAAGTAAATACGGTTGTATCTCCGATGCAAAAATATTTGGTGTTTTAGGTGTTCCGAATTTCTTTTCACCAAATGGAGACGGAATCAATGACACATGGCGTATTCGTGCTTTAGAAGTATATCCCAATACCCAGATAAAAATATTTGACCGTTATGGTAAACTATTCGTTGATCGTCCTTTAATTTCTGGATTTGAATGGGATGGAACTTATGGCGGACGACCAGTTCCAAGCGGTGACTATTGGTATATTATCACTTTAGAGGACGGTCGTATGATCAAAGGACATATCACGGTTAGACATTAGATTTAATAAAAATTTCAATTGGAAAACTTTAAAATGCAAGCCAAAACTTTCTATGGTTTTGAAAGTATTTTGGCACAAGAATTAAAATCATTAGGCGCAGCCGATGTTATAGTGAAAAATCGTTTGGTCGAATTTTATGGTGATACCGGATTTCTGTACAAAGCCAACTACAGCCTTTCCACTGCACTTCGAATTCTAAAACCCATCTTCTCATTTTCTGCCAAAAATGAAACTCAATTGTACAATCATTTCAGAAAATTTGAATGGGAAAAATATTTAGACATAAGTCAAACTTTTATTATTGATGCAACCGTTTATTCCGATTATTTTACTCATTCGCACTATACTGCATTAAAAGTAAAAGATGCTTTAGTAGATAGATTTCGGGAAAAATTCAATCAACGACCAAGTGTGCAAAAAGAAGGAGCCGATATTTATTTTAATTTACACATCAGCCACGATAAAATCACGCTTTCACTTGATAGTAGCGGAGAATCGCTTCATAAACGAGGTTATAAAACTGAACATGGAAAAGCTCCTATTAATGAAGTTTTAGCTGCCGGTTTACTTCAACTTGCCGGTTGGAACGGAAAAGGGAATCTACTGGATCCGATGTGTGGTTCGGGGACTATTCTTACCGAAGCCGCTTTTATTGCCGGTCAAATTCCGCCACAAATTCATCGCTCCCATTTTGCTTTTCAAAATTGGAAAGATTATGATGATGAATTATTTTCCAAAATCAAAGAAACCCGAATCAATCGAATTCAAGAATTTTCAGGAAGAATCGTTGGTTATGACATCCAGCCTACTATATTGGAAATGGCTGAAAAAAATATTATAAATGCCAATTTAGAAGACTTCATCGTACTTTATAAAAAAGATTTTTTTGAAACCAAAAAAGATTTATTTCCAGTTTTAATCGTATTCAATCCACCTTATAATGAACGTTTGGAAAGTGATAATGAAAAATTATATAAATCCATTGGCAATACTTTAAAACACAATTATCCCAATACTTTAGCTTGGTTTATCACTTCTGATTTAACAGCCAAAAAATTCGTAGGCTTAAAACCTTCCAAAAAATTGAAAATTTTCAATGGAAAATTAGAGTGTGATTTTCTTCGCTACGATATTTATGAAGGCAGTAAAAAACAAGGCTCCAATGCAGAATAAACTCCAATTTATTTAAACTGAATCCTCATTCTTTAAATTTCATAATTCTAATTACATTTGCACACTCAAAATGAAATCATGTCTTTAGAAAAAGAAATCAGCAAGAGAAAAACTTTTGGAATTGTAGCTCACCCCGATGCGGGAAAAACAACTTTAACCGAGAAATTATTACTTTTTGGTGGAGCAATTCAGGAAGCAGGTGCCGTAAAAAACAATAAAGTCAAAAAGGGAGCAACTTCTGACTTTATGGAAATTGAGCGTCAAAGAGGAATTTCAGTTGCTACTTCGGTTTTGGCATTTGATTACAAAGGGAAAAAAATAAATATTCTCGATACACCCGGACACAAAGATTTCGCAGAAGACACATTCCGGACTTTAACAGCAGTAGATTCTGTGATTGTTGTAGTAGATGTGGCAAAAGGTGTAGAAGAACAAACTGAAAAATTAGTGGAAGTTTGTCGAATGCGGAATATTCCCATGTTGGTTTTCATTAATAAAATGGACCGGGAAGGAAAAGATGCTTTTGATTTGATGGATGAAGTCGAATTAAAATTAGGATTACGACTGACTCCTCTTTCCTGGCCAATCGGAATTGGTGCTACTTTTAAAGGGATTTATAATATTTGGGAGAAAAATATTCATTTATTTTCCGGAGAAAACAAACAAAAAATCAGTGATGTACTCTCTTTTGAAGATTTGAATGACACAGAATTAGATAAAACGATTGGTTCTTCTTTTGCTGAAACTCTACGAAGTGAAATTGAACTGCTTTCGGAAGTTTATCCTGAATTTTCTGAAGAAGAATATATGAAAGGTGAATTACAGCCTGTATTTTTTGGTTCTGCTTTGAATAATTTCGGTGTTCAGGAATTATTGAATGCTTTTGTTGAAATCGCACCCCAACCCCAACCCAAAGAAACAGATGCAAGAATGATAAATCCTACTGAAAATAAATTCTCAGGATTTGTTTTTAAAATCCATGCGAATATGGATCCAAAACACCGTGACCGATTGGCTTTTGTGAAAATTGTGTCCGGAAAATTTGAACGAAATAAGAATTATCTACACGTTCGTTTGGATAAACAAATGAAATTCAGCAGTCCGAGTGCTTTTTTTGCTGATAAGAAAGAAATTATTGATGAAAGTTTTGCAGGTGATATCATCGGTTTACACGATACAGGAAATTTTAGAATCGGTGATACATTGACCGAAGGTGAAAAAATCATGTTCAAAGGAATTCCTTCTTTTTCACCCGAGCATTTCCGCTATGTTAACAATGCTGACCCAATGAAAACCAAACAATTAGAAAAAGGAATCACACAATTAATGGACGAAGGAGTTGCGCAATTATTTACTTTAGAAATGAATAATCGTAAAATCATCGGAACCGTAGGCGCTCTTCAATATGAAGTTATTCAATATCGTTTGGAACATGAATACGGAGCAAAAGTAAATTATGAACCAATTTCTATTCACAAAGCTTGTTGGGTAGAAGTTGAAAATGAAAAGTCAGAAGAATTTAAAGAATTTAAACGTGTGAAACAAAGATATTTAGCACGAGATAAATTTAATCAATTGGTGTTTTTAGCAGATTCTTCTTTTACCATTCAAATGACACAAGAAAAATATCCTTCCGTAAAATTACATTTTGTAAGTGAATTTTAAACTTGTCTCTTTTAATCTAATAAATCACTGATTATATTTCCGTTTTTGGAGTTAATACAACTCTCACAGAATAAGAAAAAAAGAAGAAAAGTATAAAAAAACAGAAAAATAAGTTTGTTCATGATTGTTGCCTTTGTTATTTAGATGAAAATAACTGTAAAAGGTTGCGCAATTTTTTACTTCTTTTTTCAAATAATTTGCAACTTCCTGAGTTTCTTTAAAAAATAGTCTGAATAA
>JAQVDG010000002.1 GCA_028698395.1 Weeksellaceae bacterium | reverse complement strand
TGGACAATTTGAAAAAAAGGAAAAGCAATCTTGGCTTACGAAAGTATCGGTTTTCATTCGTGGAAATTTCTTTATTCCCGATGCTCGTAAATTCTGGATTCAACCGTCAATTCAGTTTTTGAAAAATTATTTAGTTGAAAACGAAATAGATACAATCATCACAACCGGCCCGCCTCATAGCTTACATTTAATTGGTTGGAAATTAAAACAATTAAATCCGGATTTGAAATGGTTGGCAGATTTCCGTGATCCTTGGACACAAATCAGTTATCATTCCGAATTAAAACTGACTTCTTTTGCTCAAAAAAAACATGAAAATTTAGAAAAAAAAGTACTTCAATCGGCTGATGTTGTAATTGCAAGTAGTTTTTCGGATGCGGAAAATTATAAAAAATCAGGAGCGAATCGGGTAGAAGTGATTACCAATGGGTTTGAAGAATCAGACTTTACTAATTTAATAAAAAAATCAGGAAATTCATCTTTTATAATTACATACAGCGGAGGATTGGAAATGGCTCGTAATCCGCTTGTGATTTGGAAGGCTTTACAAGAAATCATTCAGGAAAATCAAGAATTTAAGGAGAAACTTCAATTGGTTTTTTATGGAAACATAAGCAAAGATGTCCGAAATTCTTTGCAAGAAAACGGATTAATTGATTTTGTGATTGAAAAAGGATATGTTTCTCATAAAGAGTCAATTATAGGAATAAAAGAAGCTTCTTTGTTGATTTTGACAAATTTTCCTGATGAAAAATCAAAAGGAATTATTCCGGGAAAATTATTTGAATATGTAGCGACTCAAAATCCGATTTTGGCGGTAGGTCCTTCTGATTCGGATGTGGAAAAAATTTTGATTGAAACACAAAGCGGAAATTATTTTACACAAGAAGAAAAAGAGAGTGTAAAACAATATATTTCAGCTGTTTTTGTCAATAGGAATCAGAATAAAAAGGAAGGTATTTCAGAAAAAATTCAAGTTTATTCCCGACGAAAATTAGCCGGAAAATTGGCTGAACTTATTGCGACTTTGTAACGTTTTCAGGGAATCAGGTACTCATTTCATTAAGTATAGAAAATTGGAATCAAAAGAAACAAGATTTACTCAATTAGTAGAAAAAAATCAAGGAATTATCCATAAAGTTTGTCGAATTTATACCGATAAACCGGAGGAGCACGAAGATTTGTTTCAGGAAATTGTATTGCAATTGTGGAAATCTTTTGAAAGTTTTAAAGGCGATTCAAAATTCAGTACTTGGATGTATCGAGTGGGTTTGAATACGGCGATTACATTGATTCGCAAAAAAAACAGAACGATTGCAACGAGTTCCATAGATGAACAGCCTTATTTTGACATAAAATCCAATGAAGATAATGAGGAGAAAGAAGAAAAATTGCGTCTATTGTACGCATCCATTAAACGATTGAGCGATGTGGAACGAGCGTTGGTTTTATTGTATTTGGAGGATTTGCCTTATAAAGAAATCGCTGAAACTTTGGGGATAACCGAGGTGAATGCACGAGTGAAAATGAACCGGACTAAAGAGAAATTAAAAGAAATGATGCTTCGAAATGACAAATAATATAGAAAATAATAAGGATTTGGACGATTTGCAATCTTTGTGGCAGAGCCAAAAGGAAGAAAAAACGTATGGGACGGATGAGATTTTTAAAATGATTCATCGGAAATCCATTAATTCAGTGCAATGGCTGTTCATTATTACACTGATTGAATTTTTATTTGGTTTGGGAATGTCTTTGTGGATGATTTTTACAGGGAGTCATTTAGGTACTGATACGCAAATGGAAACAGTTGGAAGTGAGAATTATATTCGTTTAGAAAAATTATCTCATATTGGAGTTTTAGGTTCGGTTATTATTGTTTCGATTACGTATTATTTTTATCGGAAAATATCTTCAACTTTATCGGTTAAAGATTTGATTCAGAATATTATAAGATTCAGGAAGTCAATTATTGTTTTTATTGTTCTTTGGATGATTTTTATATTTTTATTATTTGTCCCAATTTTGGTGGATATGGGAATGAATGCCTATTTGAACAATGAAAAAATTCAAACTGATTTGAGTCCTGAAGCGAATTTGGAAATGGCAAAAAAAGTAGGCTACATAACGGCAGCAATAACAATGGGAGCTATTTTAATCTTCAGTATTTTTTATTATGTTGTGATTTATGGAATCTTTTTGCGACGTTTGGGGCGAAATCTCAAAGAATTACGAAATATGGATTTAGAAAATTAAAACCATTCTTCAGCAGAAACTATGTTGATTTGTTTTTCGTTTTCTTTCCATTCATCAGTTTGATTACGAGTGACTAATGTTCCTTTTTTTAGATTAAAAAAATCCATGGCTTCTTTGAGTCCGCTGATTTCCTGATGAAAATTATCATCGTTTAAATCATAACACGCTTGTACAACTTCTATGACTTTATTTTTCCTTTTTATGACAAAATCACATTCGCCTTTTTCTTTAAAATAGAATAGTTCATCTTTTCTTTTTCGTAAATGGATAAATACAGCATTTTCAAACAGTCGTCCTTTGTCAGAAGAAAAACTCAAAGAATTTGCTTGTGCAAAACCACTGTCTATGGTATAGATTTTTTTTGGATTGACTGCAACAGATTTAAGTGACCAGCTGAATCGGGGTAAAGTAAAAATAAGATAACTATCTTCTAACCATGAAACATAATCCGAAATGGAATTGGTAGAGCCGACTCCAAAGGTGTTTTTTATGTTGGTGAGTGAATATTCTTTGGCAACGTTGGATATGAGGAATAATGCGATTCCTTCCATGATTTTACTGTTTCGTATTCCGTATCGGACGATGATGTCGCGGAATAAAATATCTCTAAATAATTGGTGTAAATATTCCTGATTTCCTGTTTTTATGTACAAAGGAAAACCACCTATATCTAAGTAATCATCAAAACTTACTACTGAACGTTCTTTGTTTTTTAAATCACAAAACTCCTGATAACTAAATGGAAATAACTCATATTGAAGATTTCGTCCGGTTAA
The DNA here is from genome assembly GCA_028698395.1 of Weeksellaceae bacterium. The sequence goes on along the minus strand of JAQVDG010000002.1, from coordinate 21,804 downwards.
TCGAGTGCCTAATTCTTTGCTCAGTAGGGAAGCATTAGAACCCGTTAAACAGATTATTTTACCGTTATCGTGCAACTTTCGTATGAATAATTCCCATTTATCCACATTTTGTATTTCATCAAAAAAATAATATGATTTATTGCCTAAAACTTTTTCTAATTTTGGGAAATCGTTTACGTCAAATCCGAATATTCTTGGATCTTCAAAATTGAAATAGGCATAATCATCTTTACTTAAGTTTTTTAATAATTGCAATAATAAAGTACTTTTTCCACATCGGCGAACTCCGGTTATGATGGTGATGAAATCGGGACTCAACTGGAGGTTTTCATTGGATTCCCGTTGAAGACCGGGTTGTGCCAGATGTAAGTTTTCCTTTTGTTCAAATACACTTTCTTTTATGGCTGATTTAAGAACCATTTTAAATTGATTATTGTTTACGTATTACAAATATATATTTATATATTACTAAAATACAATTTTGTATTTTAGTAATATACACTTATATGTTTTAACAAAAGCTAAGCTATAAAATTAAAGAAATTGAAATAAAAAAATCCCAATATTTCGTATTGAGATTTTGCAGTGATTATTTTTTATTTTACTTCTCTTAATAAAACGGTATAAATAGGAAAGTGATCGCTATAACCGTTTGGATAAAATGTGTTTCCACCGTACATTCTATAAGGAAAACCTTTGTATTGCCCTTCCGGAGTTCTTAGGTAGGAAGGTGAATAAATATCGGTTTTATACATTTTATAGGTATCATAATTTTTTTCTTTTTCGACTAAAGTACCGGTTACAATAAACTGGTCGAATAAATTCCAAGCATCACGATAAGCTAAAGTCCCGTCTCCTCGTTTTTTGTAAATTACCTCCATCGGATTATAAATGTCGCCGGGAGTTACTTTTTCCTTTTTACCCACAGTACCCATTACTTCTTTGATACTTGCATTTACCGGATCATCATTAAAATCACCCATCGCAATGATTTTTGCATTTGGGTTTTCAGCTCTGATTTCATCAAAAATTTCTTTCATCACACGTGCTGCTTCCATACGGTTGGGCTGACTTATTTTTTCACCTCCTGAACGAGAAGGCCAGTGATTAACTAAAAATGTGATTTCTTCTCCATCCAGATAACCGCTTACTCTCAAAATATCCCGAGTATATATTCTTCTTCCTGAATCTTGTCTATAAATGAAAATCGGATAGGATTTTGCCAAAGTTACTTTAAAACGACTTTTTTGATACATTAAAGCTAAATCAATCCCACGCGCATCAAAAGAATTAAAATGAATAACTTCATAACCATAAGGTTGTAACAAAGGTTGATTCGCTAAATCTTCTACCACTTCTCGGGTTTCAACCTCACTTAAACCTACAATAACAGGAGCAGAACCGGATTCTTCTCTACCGACTTGATAAATTACTTTTGCTAATTGATGAAGTTTTCGTTCTTGTTTTTCCCGACTCCAAGCTTTATTACCTTTTGGGGAGAACTCATCTTCTTGTAAAATTAAATAACGAAAAACCTTTTTCCCTTTTAAGTTTTCATAAGTAAATTCTCCGCTAAAATGTTCAGATTCATAATTGTCCATTTCTGATTTCGGAATTTGAATGTGGTATTCCGGGTCATTTGGCTCTTTTGTTCCATCAATATAACCTACGGAAACTATGGTGTCAAATAAATTTTCCACATTGTAAAAAGCAATAGTAGCAGCCTGGTAGTTTTTCTGGGCATTACTGTTTGTTGAAAATAAAAATAATAATAAAAATACGAAGGATAATGAATGATTAGTTTTATACATTGTAACTATTTTATAAATTTGCAGATTGAAACTTTTTGCAAAGTAAAGATAAAAATTCTTTAAATGAATAAATTATTATTAAGTATGTGCCTTATGACCTTAATGGGAATTAATCTCATAGGCCAGATCAAAATTTCGGGAATTGTGAAAGACAGTTCAACTGAAAATGAGATTTACAATCTGAACGTATTAATGGTAGAAACAGGCGAAACAGTCCAAACAGACCGAATCGGGTACTTTCAGTTTGTCGATGTTCAAGCAGGATATTATACTATCAAAATTTCAGGTATCGGCTACCAAACTACAGAAAGAAAAATCCAAGTGGGTGATGTTTCGATAGATATGGGCGATATTTTAATTGTGTATAATCCGTCGAGAGACAGCATGGGAATTATTACATTAAGCGATGATGAACTGGATGCTGATGAGTCTTCGGCTCAATCTTCGGCAGGTTTATTACAATCTTCCCGAGATGTTTTTAATCGAACAGCCGCTTTTGAATTAGGAAGTTACTGGTTTAAAGTTCGAGGATACGATAACAAATACAGCGATGTGTTTTTTAACGGAACCCGAATGAATAAAATCAATAATAACCGGGTAAATTTTGGAGATTGGGGAGGTTTAAATGACGTAACCCGTTATCCATTTGAACAAACAACCGGTATTGAACCTTCAGATTTTGCATTTGGAAGTGCGGGAGGTGTAACGTATTATGATACTCGTCCCTCTCAGATGCGAAAAGGAACAAGCTTAGCTTATTCTTTTGGAAACCGTTCTTATAACCAAAGAGTTTTGGCAACCTATAATACCGGACTTATGGACAACGGTTGGGCGTTTATGGGGTCAGTTGCCAGACGTTGGGCGCAAGAAGGGGTAATTGAAGGAACTTTTTATGATTCTTGGGCTTATTATTTAGGAATTGAGAAAAAAATCAATAACCAGCATACTTTAAACTTAACTGCTTTTGGTTCTCCAACACGTAGAGCCGGAAGCAGCCCGAACACACAAGAAATCTATGACCTGATGGGAAAAGATTATAATGCATATTGGGGATGGCAGGATGGAAAAAAACGAAATGAAAGAGTTCGTAAATTCCATGAACCGGTATTTATGTTGACTCACCATTGGAACTTTAACGAAAAATCCAAATTATTAACCACGATTTCTTACCAATTTGGAAAAGACAGCCGCAGCCGATTGGACTGGTACAGAGCCAATAACCCATCTCCATCTTATTACAGAAATGCACCGAGTTATTACGAATTCAGAGGTGAACCACAATCAAAAATTGATGAAGTAACTAATTTATGGTTGAACGATTCTTCTTATTCACAAATTGATTGGGCTTCTCTTTATGAACAAAATCAAAGTCCGGGAAGTGCATCCTATGTATTGGCAGGTGATGTGAACGAAGATAAAATCTGGACTTTTTCTTCTTTATTTAAAACCAATTTGGCAAACGATATTAAATTAACAACCGGAGTTAGTTATCAAAATACAAGATCACATTTGTACAGAGAAGTATTGGATTTATTGGGAGGAAATTATTTTCTAAATCATAATTCTTTCCAGAATGTTTATTACAATATTGATGAAGATCCAGAAAGACGAGTTTATAAAGGTGATAAATACCAATATAATTATGAAATTGACCATACAAAAGCAGACTTATTTGCCCAAGCCGAAGTTACTTTGGGTAAATTTGACTTGACTTTGGGAGGTAAAGCAGTTTATACTTCTGTTTTCAGAGATGGAAATTACCGTCATGAACAGTATAAAGATAATTCAAAAGGAAAAAGTAAAACCTATACTTTCTGGGATTTTGGAGCAAAAATGCAATTATTGTATGAATTAAACGGACGAAATTTCTTCCAATTAAACGGAATGTACGCTACGTATGCGCCAACTACCGATGAAATTTTCCCGAATGCAAGATCCAATGATTACACCATTGACAATAATAACTTCGTAAGTGGAGAGCATAATTTAACCAGCACAAAAATTGCATCAGCCGATTTTAGTTATATTTTGCGTTTGCCAAGAGTAAAAGCAAGAGCAACAGGTTTTTATACAAAATTCTTTGATGATTATAAAAAGAACTTCGGATATATTGACGAAGGACAAGGAAGCACTAATCTATTTGGAGCTGAATATATTTACAATATTGATAAACAATTCATAGGAGGAGAATTTGCGATTGAAGCACAAATTACGACAACAGTTACAATAAATGCAGTAGCTTCTTTAGGTCAATTTACGTATTCTAATAACCCGACTTATCAACGTTTTTCAGACAGTAATGCCGCTATTGAAGTAGAAGGTGACCTTCCGGTAGCTGTTGGAGCAACAGAGCCTATGATAACTTATTTGAAAAATTATAAAGTAGCAGCCGGGCCACAACAAGCATTTTCAATAGGATTTCAATACCGAGATCCTAAATTTTGGTGGGCAGGAGCCAGTGTAAATTATTTGGGAAGCAACTATTTAGATCCGGCACCGTACAGAAGAACTCCCGCTATTTACGGTAGCACAGATGAAGTACTCAATAATGAGGAGATGGGAGTTTTGAAAGAGTTTTTGGGACAAGAAAAATTCTCAAATGAATTCATGTTGAACATTAATGTAGGTAAAACCTTTAGAATAGGAAAGTATTTTATGGGAATCAGTGCAAATGTGAACAATGTTTTGGATAACAGAGATTATATTTCCGGAGGATTTGAACAAACACGAATCGGTAATATCAACACCGTATTGGAGAATCCACTTTCCAAAAAAGTATTTGCACCAAAATACTGGTACGATACAGGACGTTCTTATTTTATTAATGCTTTCTTTAGATTCTAATTTTTATATAAACGAATAAATCAAATAACGATGAATACAATCAAAAAAATTCAATTTACTTTAATGGCAGCTTTGATGTTTTTTTCCATCAATTCTTGTGTTGAAGACGACGATTGGTCAATACCGCCAATGGCTACGTGCAATGATACTTGGCAGACCAACTTGAGCTTAGAAGAACTTTATTCTATGGTAAATACTGCCAATGGACAAATTTTATCTTTCGACGAAGAAAAAATTATAGAAGGATATGTTGTCTCAAGTGATAGCACAGGTAACTTCTTCAAAACAGTATCCATTCAAAACAGTATTTCTGACCCAACTTACGGAGTTCAGGTAGAGATGGACAAAACCAATTTATTCAGAAATTTCCCTCTTGGTTCAAAAATCAGAGTAAACCTAAAAGGATTGAACGTAGGTCATGACCGAGGTATGCTGAAAGTGGGTGAAAATTATGTAGATAACTACGGAAATACACGTGTAGGACGTATGGCCGAATTCAGAGTGAAAGACCATGTAAAGCTTTCATGCAATGATTTCCAGAATATTGTTCCGGTTGAATTCAATAATTTTACTGAACTTTTTAACAATGGAGTATTTAATACTTTAGTAACGATTCATAACGTTCAATTTGCGGATAGCGAATTAGGAACAACTTATTCTGACGTAGTCGGACAACAAACTGTTGATAAAAAATTAGTTGATTTAGATGGCAAAAACCTGAAATTACGAAACAGTAATTATGCAACTTTTGCCGGAGAAATGGTTCCACAAGGAAGCGGAAGCATCACCGTAGTTGTAAGTGCATACGACACAAATAATAACGGAGGAATTACGCCAAGTGAATACCAGGTTTATATCCGAGACACCAATGATGTTAAATTTGATAATCCTCGTATAGGTGGAGGCGGAGAAGAACCAGAGCCGGGAACTTATGAATATTTTGCTTGTTTGAATGAAAATTTTGAATCTTACAGTGTGGATTTTGAAAACTTTACAAAATATGAAAACATCGCTAAAGTAGGTACACGTAAATGGAGAATAACAGAATTCAGCAACAATAAATATATACAAGCTACAGCTTTTGGTTCATCCACCAGCATGGTTTCTTATTTTGTTGTTCCGGTGGATTTCACCAATGCAGATTCTTTCTCTTTCAAAACCAAAGACGGCTACAATAACGGTGATCCTTTAAAAGTATTTTATTCAACTAACTATATTCCGGGAGGTGATAATACCAATGCAACTTTGAATAATATCACTTCTTCTTTCACAATTTCAACCGGAAACACAAATACTTACGGAGCGGATTTTATTGATTCAGGATCGTATAGTTTAGCATCACTAAGCGGAAACGGTGTAATTATTTTTGCTTACGAAGGAGGTGGAAATGGCGGAACTACAACGACAATGCAAATTGATGATATTCGTATTGTAAATTTAGATGACCCGAATTGTGATAATGGAGGCGGAGAAGAACCGGAACCACCACAACCACCAAGTGGAGACGCAGCACCTTTATTTGCAGGATATGATTTTGAAGATTGGAGTACTTTCTTAGGTGGTTTAAATTCATTTGGAATTAAATCCTATGCTAATCAAAGTACAGGAACCGGAGTGGACGGAAGCGCATCGTTGCATATCTTAGGCACACCAACGGCTAATGATTATGTATTCACGACTTTTGCACCGACAGGACTTACTTCTTCTTATTCAAAAGTTACTTTCTACATGAAAGGAACTTCAGCAAAATCAGTTTCGTTGAATTTATATATTGATGATACAACCTATTATAAATTCAATTTAGGAACTATTACTTCAAGCACAACCATTCAAGATGCAGGAAATAATCAATATACAGGAACCATCAACACCAATGGTGAATGGGTTCAGATTACCTTGGACTTATCCGGTATCAATGATTTAAATGTGAGCAATACATCAGGAAACTTATTTGCATTGAAAGTAGGTAAAGATGCAGCTTATGATTTACATTTTGATAATTTTACAATTGAATAACAAGTAGAAAATAAAGTTAAAAGACCGCTTTTTGCGGTCTTTTTTTATGAATATACGTAGCGGTTACATCAAATATTTCTATATAAAAAACCACAAGATTTACGACTCACCAAAGAGCACAAAGTGCTAAAGTATTATTTCCGTATTTCTTGTGGTTTTAAGTTGTCATAAGCTCAATTATAGAGCCTTACAGTTTGTTTAAACCGTTTGAAAGTCTTTTTCTAAATGAACGGATTTTGGAAAAAGAATATTATTTTCCAGATGAATGTGTTTATGTAAATCATCTTCAAACTCCTGAATCATTTGAAAAGCTACTCGGTAAGTGTTGCAACCATCGTCCGGAACAGTATAAGCATTAGACAGAGCCGATATTTTCTCGAAACGTTCTCCTTCTGCTGTATGTTCATGCATCATCATATTTACAGGATTCTCAACACTTCCAAAGTGAGGTCTTTCAAAGTCGGTATTGGAATTTTTTGCATCAACCATAGTTCGGATAAATGGGAACAATATAGTTTCTTCTTTTACCATGTGGTCGCCTAAATCCTGAATGGATTCGCTGAACAAGTCTTTTATTTCAAACAATTCCGGATGTCTTCCACCGTGGACATTACACAATTTTTCCAAAAAAGCAAAAATCACCGGTGATTTTTCTTTAACATACCGATGATGCGTTTTTTCCACATAATCAGCTAATAAATCCAATGGCCAAGAAGTAAAATCTATATTTTCATTTCCCGACTTTGGAAGATTTTCCAATTCGCTATATACTTTATTTTGGTCAATTCCTTTATCTGCACAAGCATCTTCAATTGTTCTGTTGCCTTTACAGCAGAAATCAATTCCAAATTTTTTAAATACTGCGGCTGTTCTGAAATCTTCAGAAACCATCGCTCCGATTAGGTCATTTTTTATGTTCATTTTATGAATTTATTTGGGGTTATTCTTTGGTTCGTAAAAAAGCGATTTGAGTGTCCACCTTTTCTACTAAATCACTGACTTTTGATTGTTCTAAAAGTTGGACATAATCTCTTTTTATATCTTTAAATTTATCATGAAGCGGACAAGGATGCTCTTCCGAACATTCACTTAAGCCCAAAGCACAAGATGTGAAAAGATGAATTCCGTCAATTTCTTTTACGATATCGGCAATCGGCATTGCCAAATTGGCAGCACTTAAATAAAAACCGCCGGTAGGACCTTTTAATGACTGAACAAGTCCTTTTTTTCCTAAATCCTGCAAAATTTTTGCAATAAAATATTGAGGAGAATCAATTCCTTTTGCAATAGCTTTTACGCTTATTTTGCTTCCGTCTTGCGTTTGTTGAGCAATATAAATTATAGCTCGAATTGCATATTCACATGTCTTTGAAAACATAAAGTTATTTTTAGTGAGGCAAATATAAATGAATTGAACAAATAAAACACTTTTTTATCTTTTAAAAAGATGTGTTTTTTGAATTTTAAATGAGAAATTAAAATAATAAATTGATTTTCAATAAATTGAAAAATAGTTAAAATTTGTTAAATAATTTTAATCAAACTTTTAATAAATTGAAGAAGTTGTTTTAACGGAAACGGTCAAAATTTCTTTTTCGTTTTTCAAGAAATGCATTCCGACCTTCTTCTGCTTCATCAGTTCCATAAGCTAAGCGTGTGGCTTCTCCCGCAAAAACCTGTTGCCCGACTAAACCGTCATCAATAAGATTAAAAGCAAATTTCAGCATTTTTATGGCAGTAGGTGATTTGGTCAAAATTTCCTGTGCCCAATCAAAAGAAAATTTTTCTAATTCATCATGAGGAACAACTGCGTTGACCATTCCCATTTCAAAAGCTTCTTGAGCGGAATAATTAAGACCTAAAAAGAAAATTTCGCGTGCTCTTTTCTGTCCGATTTGCCGAGCCAAATAAGCTGAACCAAATCCACCGTCAAAACTGGCAACATCTGCATCGGTTTGTTTAAAAATGGCGTGTTCTTTAGAAGCAATCGTCATATCGCAAACTACATGCAAGGAATGCCCTCCACCAACAGCCCAACCGTTGACAACTGCTATTACAACTTTGGTAGAAAAACGAATTAAACGCTGAACTTCTAATATATTCAAACGACCAATCCGATCTTCTCCTTCGTAACCTTTTTTTCCACGGACTCTTTGGTCTCCTCCGGAGCAAAAAGCCCAACCCTTATCTTTGGGAGAAGGTCCTTCGCCGGTTAGTAAAATCACACCGATTTCCCGATTCTCTTCAGCAAGTGTGAATGCATCTAATAATTCAAAAACGGTTTTTGGACGGAAAGCATTGCGAACTTCCGGACGGTTAATAGCGATTCGGGCGACACCGTCACATTTTTTAAAAGTAATGTCTTCATATTTTTTTAGGGTTTCCCACTGGATTGTACTCATTGTTATTTTGTTTTTAAAATTAAATGCTGTTTTTAATTGAAAATAGCAATCGCAAAGTTAGAATAAAACGTTTAAAAAATCATTTTTATGACAGAAAGAAGTGTAAAGGAAAATTTAGGCTTATTTGAAATTTCATAAATAATTCCTACTTTTCCGAACAAATAAAAATATTCTTATGAAAAAATTACTACTCAGTAGCTTATTTGCAGGTTTAAGTGTAATGAATTTTGCACAAGATTACTTAAAATCGGACTATGTAAAAAGCAAAACAGAATCGAACTCCGGAAAAATTAAATTTTTAGCGTTTACTCCTTCTTCATTAATTTCAATAAATGAATCAGAAGCTGTGTTGAAGAATATTCTTCACACAACTAATGAAAATAAATTGGAAGAAATAAAACGGGAGAACGACCCTTTTGGCGGAACTCACATTCATTATAAACAATATTATAAAGGAACAGAAGTTTTGCATCATCATTATGCGGTTCATACAAAAAATGAAATTATTCATTCGGTCAATGGATATTTTAATGATGTTACGATTCCGATTTCTGTTTCTTCTTTAAAAACACCAACTGAAATTTATGAATTAGGATTAACTTACCTGGAAAATTCATATTTATTTTTAGAAGGAAAAACGCCTAAGAGTAGATTAGTTGTTCTCACAAAAGATTTAAATTCTAAAAAAGAAGACCGTTATGTATATGTTTTCCCAATGATTTCGATTAACCCAAATCGTTTTGAAAATGTATATTTAGATGCTTTGACCGGTGAGGTTTTGCGAAAAGAAAGCTTATTTCTTCAACACACTACAAAACAAATGGTTTGGACAGAAGAACAATGGGATTATTTAAATAAAATAAAAGTAAACACAAAGCAATCGCAAAGTTTTATTCCGTTTGTTTTGGATGTCGGAAATGCAGAAACGAGATACAGCGGTTTGCAGGAAATCGAAACTTTAAATACAGAGCAAGGTTTTCTTTTACAGGATGAGGATCGTTATTTACAAACCAAAAATTTTGGACAGGATTATTTGGTCGTTGTATTTGGGATAGTCTTTGGAATGGGGGTAGAAGAAATTATGGATTTAGCAGAAAATTATGTGGATGAAGACAATAATTGGACTTCAGAAGAATATGCTACAACTAAAGATGATGGTGCTTTGGAAGCACATTGGGCATTTTCTCAAACCTATGATTTTTTTAAAACTGAATACGATCGGGACGGATTTGACAATGAAAATTCGGAAGTTGTCTCTTTTATTCATACTACTTTTTTTGGAAGTCCGCTGAATGCGGCTTGGATGAGTTTATCTGCTATAGATCCGGAATTAACCGGTGGTTTTATGTTCATTGGAGATGGTGATTATAATTCAACGACTCAAACCGGAAGTTATGATATTTTTGCACCGATGGATGTTATCGCTCATGAATATGCACATGGAGTGGACAGTGCAGCAGGTGGATTAGTATATGAAAGAGAATCCGGAGCTTTAAATGAAGGGTTTTCTGATATTTGGGGAGCGAGTATTGAAGCCAAACAAGCACCGGAAAAACAGAGATGGATAATGGGAGAGGATTTTGTTATGATAGAACCTGCTGGAATCCGCTCTTTGGAAGCTCCTAAAATGTTTAATCAACCGGATACCTATCAGGGAACCTATTGGGTAGATGCTTCGGAGAATTGCACACCAAGTGAAGACAATGATAATTGTGGTGTTCATACTAATTCCGGTGTTTTGAATTATTGGTTTTATTTGATTTCGGATGGAGGAGCCGGAACAAATGACAATGGTTATGAGTACGAAGTTAGTGGTTTTGGAATAAAGAAAGCAGCAGATTTGGTCTATTCTACTCAGTTAAATTACATCCAATCTCAATCGAAATTTGAGGATGTACGTGATTATACTCTTCAAGAAGCAGCTGTGCTGTATGGAGAAAATTCAGAAGAGGTAACTACTGTGTTTAACGCATGGTGTGCCGTGGGTGTAACAACGGGAGAAGCTTGTGATAATATGAAGACAATAAATTTGTCAGAGAATTCAAATGGAATTTATCCCAATCCGGTTTCGAATATATTGTATCTCAATTCGGATAAAAATACGGTATGGGAAAATTATAAAATTACCAATACAGCCGGGCAAATCGTCTTACAAGGAAGTTTGAAACAACAGGAAATTCAGGTTTCTGCTCTGCCAAAAGGCGTTTATGTTTTGACTTTAAAGTCCGGAACTTCAGTTCAGAATTTTAAATTTGTTAAAAAATAAAAACAAAAAAGGAGTTCATAATTGAGCTCCTTTTTCTTTTCAGAGTATTTCTTTAAATTAATAATTGTAAAATTCTCTTCCTGAAAAGTGAAAATTGGCTTCAATTTCAGCATTCTCATCACTGTCAGAACCATGAATCGCATTGGCATCGATTGAAACGGCGTATTTTTTACGGATGGTTCCTTCTGCGGCTTCTTGCGGATTAGTTGCACCAATCAAAGTTCTGAAATCTTCAATTCCATTATCTTTTTCCAAAACAGCGGCAACAATAGGACCGGATGTCTTAAATTCAACTAAATCTTTGAAAAAAGGACGTTCTCTGTGTACAGAATAAAAATTCTCAGCATCGGTTTGTGACAATTGAGTCAATTTCATTGCTTTAATTCTAAATCCAGCATGGGAAATATCGGCTAAAATATTTCCAATGTGCCCGTTTTTTACTGCATCGGGCTTAATCATAGTAAGGGTAATTTTTCCTGCCATTTTATTTATATTTTTTCAGCGGCAAAAGTAGTCAGTTTTTATTAAAACTAAAAAGATAGAAGAAAATGAATTATTATCTGTAAATCAAAGGTGCATATATCGATTGACTGAAATCGAGTTCTTTTTTATAAACAACCATGGTTTTTTTTACATTTTCTTCAAGTTTAACGACTTCTATATAAGGATTTTCTTTTTTACTGAATAGATTGTAAATATAAATTTCATAGGATTCTCCATCTAAAATTCCTTTTGTTACTAAGGTCTTGTTGGAAGAACGTTCTTGAGCAATTAGTTGCTTATAGGGGTCGGATGATTCAAATTCTTGAATGGATAAAAATCGACCTAAAAAAGATTCTTGATTGTTTTTATACTCAAAAACTTTAATGGTATTATTTTTTGAAAGACGAACTTCATAATCCCAATCTTTTTCTTTTAAAGTAAACAACACGATGTCTTGGCTCGGATAATAAGGACGAGGTTCATATTTTTCTAAATTTACAGTATAATGAACCGGAAAACTATAATACATATTTACTGTTTCTCCCGATTTTAAACGTGCCGGACGAATCATGGGTAAATTATCCGAAATGGAATTCAATGATTTGATGAGTGCATTTGCTAATAAAGGATGGCTGTTTTCAGTAGCATTTATACCGAGAATAATACCTTCTTTTGAGAAAATAAATTGAATTTCAGCCGTCGCTTTGGCTAATTGATGCTCTACCATTACAGATTCAAATCCGATAAGTTTTTGAGATAATAAATCGGTAAGTTTCTGAGTAATGCAAGCCTGCATATTCTTCTTTTTCTTTGGATTTATGTTTTCACAACCCGGGAAAATAGGCATTTCTTTTACATCTTTTTGAATGTATAAATTTTGTTTCTGTGAAAAAACAGAACTAAAAAAAAGAAAAATAAATAATATACTGATAGATTTCTTCATAAGGCACTAAACAAAGATAATCGGTTTTGTTGGGAAAGAAGGGATTTTTACTTGTTTTTTTGGTAAAATAAATAAATATTTTTTTTATTTCTAATGAAATGATTTACATTTGTCAGAATAAAAGCTATTATGTAGCTTTTCATAGGTTTAGGTTGGTTAAAGTTAACACCTCTTTCAAATAAGGAAGAGGTGTTACTTTTTTTTATAGAAAATTAAATGGCTTTAAATTTAGTAAGCCTAATAAATTAGAAGATAAGTTCTTTCAGAGTGTTTTTATTGTAAAAATTTACTGATTTCATTAAAAAAATCCTTAGGATTTTCGGCATGTAACCAATGTCCTGCATTAGAAATTGTTTTAATTTCAGCTTGTGGGAAATGTGAAAAAATTAGTGGAAAATCCTCATCCATAATGTAATTTGATTTTTCTCCACGTAAAAATAAAGTCGGTTTATCAAATTTACCTTCGGTTAAATTCCCACCGATTAAATCATTATATTTTTCAGTTAGAACTTTTAAATTAAAACGGAAAGCATATTTTCCATCTTCTTTCAGGTAAATATTTTTCAAAAGAAATTGTCGGACACTGAATTCCGGAATATATTGTTGAAGGACTTCATCAGCTTCACTTCGTTTTTTAATTTGTTCAAAATCAACGGAATTTAATGCTTTTATGATACCTTGATGGTGAGGCGGATAGGGTTTTGGAGCCATATCGGCAACAATTAATTTATCCAAACGTTCCGGAAATTGATAAGAAAATTCGATTACAACTTTTCCACCCAAAGAATGACCCAGTAAAAAACAACTTTTTATTTGATGAAAATCCAAATAATTTAAAATATCATTTGACATATCAGAAAACTGAACTTCATCTGAATGAAAACTTCTCCCGTGATTGCGCAAATCCACAGTATGAACAGTAAAATATTCAGCAAATTGTTTGGCAAGTGTTCCAAAATTATCCGATTGACCAAAAAGACCATGGAAAATCAAAAAATGTTGTGGATGATTTCCGGTAATTTTGCTGTGTAAAATGGAATTCATAACTCAATAATTTTATTTTCGGTTAGCGGATTCAATTCGTTTCAAATAAGCTTGAATCGTGTTTTCAAATCCCATATAAATAGCTTCAGAAATGAGTGCATGACCAATTGAAACTTCTGAAATTTCCGGAATTTGCTCAATGAAATAGTGTAAATTATCCAAACTCAAATCATGCCCGGCATTCAATGCCAACCCATTTTTAAGTGCAACATCAGCAGTTTTCCGATAGTTTTTAATTCCGTTTAAATTTCCTTTTGCATATTCCACAGCAAACGATTCTGTATAGAGTTCAATCCGGTCAGTTCCGGTTGCAGCAGCCGATTCCACTAAATCAGGATTTGGGTTCAAGAAAATAGAAGTCCGGATTCCGTTTCGTTTAAATTCGGCAATAATTTCAGTTAAATACGCTTGATGTTTACGTGTGTCCCAACCGGCATTTGAAGTAATAGCATTTTCAGCATCCGGAACCAAAGTAACTTGTTCGGGTTTTACATTTAAAACAAGTTCCATGAAACTTTCGATAGGATTTCCTTCAATATTGAATTCAGTTTTCACTACTTTTTTTAAATCATAACAATCCTGATAGCGAACATGTCGTTCATCAGGGCGCGGATGAACGGTAATTCCTTGTGCTCCAAACTCTTCTGCTTTTAAGGCAGCCTGAATAAGATTGGGTGTATTACCACCTCTTGCATTGCGTAAAGTGGCAATTTTATTGATATTTACACTTAATTTAGTCATTTTTTTGATGAATTATAAAAGGTTGTGAAACTTCCAAACCAAATTCTTTACTTGCGGTAATTAAATGATCAAAAATATCGGCTTGGGTTTGTTCATAAATGTCGAAAGTGGAAGAATTGGCAAAACAGTAAATTTCCAAAGGCATTCCGAGTGTGGTTAATTCCAGTTGACGTACGACTAAACGGTCGTTTTGTGAAATATCATTTCGACTTTTCAGATAATGAATGGTATAAATTCGGAAAACACCAATATTAGTCAACTGTCGTCCGTTTATGATTTTATTTTTGTTTTTAACATTTTGATTGATAGTTTGGAGTTCTAGTTTTTTTTCTTTGATATAATCTGTGATTAAGTCGATTTTTTCTAATTCTTCAAGAAATTTTTCATCACAAAATTGAAAAGAATTAACATTGAAAACAATGGGTCGTTTTATTCTTCGTGTTCCCGTTACTGCCATGGAAGAATGATTGGTGATTTCGGTTGAAATTAAGTCATAAGTCGGAATGGTGGAAACGGTTTTATCAAATTTTTCAATTTTAGTTACCGTTAAATTAATCTCTTTTACGATTCCTTCAATATCGTATTTTGTGGCTGAAATCCAATCGCCGATTTTGATGCTTTTGGAAGTGGAAATTTGTAAACCGGAAATGAATCCTAAGATAGAATCTCTGAAAAACAATAAAACAACAGCGGTTAAGGCTCCTAATACAGTGAAAATCTGAGAAACAGAAACCTCGATTAAAGTGGCAACAAAAGTTAAAAAACCAAAAAAAGCAACAAATATTTTAATCAATTGTCCAAAAGTCCGAACGCCGACGGTGTACTCGCTTTCACGATCTTCATAAATGTCAATGATGGCATCAATTACTCTGAAAATGAATAGGATAATGAGAAATATAATCAATAAACCAATCGTTTTTTCTACAATTTTATCAATTCCATGAAATTCCTGAAAAGTATAAGGATTAATTTGTACAATGATGTAAACCGTTACAAAATGAATTAAAGTTCGAAAAACTTTATGTGCATAAAATTGTTTAATCCAAGCAATCCTTGAATACTTAGCCATTAAACCAAAAATTTTCCCAAAAACTTTTTGAAGAATAAAATCAAATAAAAAAAGAAGACTTGCCCAAAATAAAACTTCAGCAATTGGTAAAAAAGCCTTGTTCAGAAAGCCTCCAAACCAGTCACTTATTTGATTTCGGATATACTTTGTAAAATCAACCAAATAATGATTTGTTTTCATAGAAGAAATAATTTGCAGCACACAATTTTATTTGTTTGCAAAGGTAGGGATTTCATTCTCATTTTCTTAGTGTGATTTTTTTAAGAAACAACCAAAACGAGCATAAACAGATGAAAAGATAAATTTTAAAATAAGATAATTTGATGGTCTTTATTGTTAATTTAGATTGTTTCTTAAAGGAAGATTTGAAAAATAGAAAAAAGCTGTTGTATATTTGTGGCATCAAAATCCCGATTTTAGGAATTAAATACAGATAAAATCGAATGTTTTGGGATTGCTTTAACTCTACAAATTGAAAACAAAAAAAACAAAACTGGCAAGGTATAAGCTAAAACAGCTTTTAAGTAAGGCAACTCCTCGATGGCTCGTATTGGCGATAGACCTTTATTTAACTTTAAGCACCTTTGTTTTTGTCTTTATTTTACTCAGAATATTGAGAATAATCACCGGATTAGGTTTTTATCAGATTGTTGTATTTCACTTGCCTTTGGTATTTATTTGTGTATTAACTGCATTTTTATTGACTTCTTCTTATCGCCGGATTATTCGTTTTACCGGAATTAAAGATTTGAATAAACTTTTGCAAACAAATTTACTTTATGCTGTTCTTTTGTTTGTTGTTTACGCTGTTTTTTATCAATTCACTTCAAATCCTACTTATTTATATGGAAAATGGTTAGTTCCGGTTCATTTTCTATTTAATACATTGGTTTTAATCTTTGTACGAATTGTTTATAAAGATATTTACGACCGTTTTATTGTAAGTAAAACAGAAGATCGGAGAATATTGATTTTCGGAGCGGGAGAAGCCGGAGTGATTGTTTACAGAGTATTGACTTCCAGTGAAAAAGGAAGAGCTAAAGTTGTAGGTTTTCTGGACGATAACGAACGAAAGTCAGGATTGAGAATCAATGGAATTCCAATTTATCATTCTTCAGCAGTTACTGCTGATTTTGTCGAAAAACATCAGATAGATGAAGTGATTATTTCTATTAGAAATATAAGAACTACTCGATTAGGAGAAATGATAGACCAATTTTCGGGTCTTCCACTTACATTAAAAATTATTCCGCCGGTTAGTAGATGGTTGAATAATGAATTAACAACCAAACAAATCCGTCCGATTCAGGTAGAAGATTTATTGGGAAGAACGCCGATTTATTTAGAAAATGAAAAAATTCATCACGAGTTTGAAGATAAAGTGATTTTAGTTACCGGTGCAGCAGGTTCTATCGGGAGTGAAATTGCTCGTCAGTTAATGACTTTTCCGATTCAAAAATTAATTTTATTGGATCAAGCAGAATCGGCAATGTATGAATTACAACAGATGACAAAACAACAAGCAAAAGATTCTTGTGAATTCATTGTCGGTGATATTCGGGATGTTAAAAGAATAGAGGAAGTTTTTAAATTCTTCAAACCCAATATTGTGTTTCATGCTGCGGCTTATAAACACGTTCCTTTGATGGAAGAAAATCCTTATGAATCCGTTCGTGTAAATATTGGAGGAACAAAGATAATTGCTGATTTGGCAAATAAATACCAGATAGAGAAATTTGTGATGATTTCAACCGACAAAGCAGTGAATCCAACCAATGTGATGGGGGCAACAAAGCGTGTGGCTGAGTTATATGTGAGTTGTTTGAATAAATTATCCAACACACAGTTTATTGTTACGCGTTTTGGTAATGTTTTGGGTTCTAATGGTTCTGTAATTCCATTGTTTAAAAAGCAAATAGAAGCAGGCGGACCGGTAACGGTTACACATAAAGACATTACCCGTTATTTTATGACCATTCCGGAAGCGTGTCAACTCGTGTTAGAAGCCGGTGTGATGGGTAAAGGAGGAGAAATATTTGTCTTCGATATGGGGAAATCGGTCAAAATATTTGATTTAGCTAAAAAAATCATTTATCTGAGTGGATTCCGTTATCCGGAAGATATTGATATTAAAATAATTGGATTACGTCCGGGAGAGAAAATTTACGAAGAATTATTGACGGATAATGAAACTTGTATCAAAACGCATCACCCAAAAATTATGATTGCAAGAGTAAATTCACCGGATGAAAAAATGTTTATGGATCAAATCAACCATTTGGTAGCATTGGAATCTTGGGAAAACATGGATTCAGTAAATACGTATTACGTAACTATTTTGAAAAAATTAGTGCCGGAATACATTTCACAAAACTCTAAATTCAGTGAAATAGATGAAGAAAACAAGGCTAATAAGCTGAAATAGTGTTGGTTTTATCTTTTTTATAAATTGTATAATTCAATTAAAATTGAACTCTTTCCCCAACGGTTAAATCGTTTGATTTTGCTAAAACACCACACAAATGAAACAAAATTCGAGCTCCAACATTCCCGTCCCAATCATCTTCGCCAGGAGCAACTTCCACTAAATCAAAACCGATTATTTTCTTGCCGGAATTCGCCAAAGCTGACAGTAAATAAGTAGCTTCTTCAAAGGATAAACCACCCGGAACCGGAGTTCCTGTATTTGGGCAATAGCTTTGTTGCAAAGCATCAATGTCAAAACTGATGTGTACTTTCTCAGGAAGCTCTTGAATAATAAAATCACATTGTTCTTTCCAAGTCTTTCCCTCAAATCGATTCTTTTTTAAGTCCGAATCGGTAAATATTTTCACTCTGTTTTTAGTGTTTTTTGCTATTTCTACTTCTTGTTCACAGAAATCACGAATTCCAACTTGCACGATTTTGCTGATTTGCGGAATTTTCAAAGCATTATTCATAATAGAAGCATGCGAATAATTAAAACCTTCATACGCTTCTCTCAAATCCATGTGCGCATCTAAATGAAGAATTCCGAAATCAGAATGATTCTGCGCCAAAGCCTCATAAAATCCTAAAGGAGTAGAATGATCGCCACCTAATAAAGCAACGATTTTTCCTTTTTTTTGCCATGAAAGAATCAATTCTCTTAATTCAGTTTTAAATTTTTCACTTTCTGAATTAATCGTGTTTAAATTGGATTTTAATTCAGGAAAATCATCTGGATTTTCACCTTTTTCCAAAGCTTCAATAATGGGTAAAGCTAACTTTTTCAGTTCGTCACTTTTTGATTTCCAATCCGGAATATCTTCTGTCATAAAAATTCCTGATTTCCATAATTCAGGAAATTCTTGATGAAATAAATCTACCTGAAATGAAGCATTAAAAATAGCTTCAATTCCTTCTGAAGCTCCAGCTCCATAACTAACTGTAACTTCCCAAGGAGCCGGGACAATAAGGATGTCGCTTTGTTCTGAAGAAAAAGGCAATCCGTATAAATTTGCATCAGAAAGTCCGGGTTGATTTGGGTCAAAAGAATCGATAATTTCCTGTTTGCTCATCTTTTTTTATTTTGAGAAGCAAAGATATTCAAATGAAGCATAAGAAAGTTCAATCATCTGTTTAAAAAAGTGTATTTTTATGCCGTTTTTAGATTAAAAGGATTAAAATGGACGGTAGAGAGTGGATAGAATCAGGATTTGGAGGTGTTTTTGAAAAAGAACTTTTAGAAGAAATCATTGAAATTTCTCAATGGATAGAATTCAAAGAAAACGATATTTTAATTGATTTTGGACAGTATATGAAATCCATGCCTTTGTTGATAAAAGGAGCCATTAAAATCATGCGGGAAGATTTTGATGAAGGAGAATTGTTACTGTATTTTTTGGAAAAAGGCGATACTTGCGCCATGACGATGGCTTGCTGTGTAGGAAATCGGAAAAGCGAAATTCGTGCGATTGCAGAAAATGATGGCATTGTTGCTATGATTCCTGTTCAGAAAATGGAAGAATGGATGGGAAAATATAAAAGCTGGCGAGCGTTTGTTTTTCAAAGTTATAATAACCGTTTCAATGAATTATTGAGTGCAATTGACAATATTGCGTTTAAACACATGGACGAACGTTTGGAAGATTATTTAATCGGAAAATCAAAAGTTAATCAATCGCAAACCATCACCCAAACTCATCAAGAAATTGCGTATGAATTAAATAGTTCAAGAGTAGTGATTTCCAGATTGTTAAAAGCAATGGAAAACGAAGGGAAAATTAAATTGAACCGGAATAATATTGAACTTATTTCCGGATAATTATAAAAGCATCAATTTCAAAAAACAATTCATTTTATAGGAAAACAGCTTTTAATTTTATGATTTTTTAATTTAAAATCACACAATATGAATATTGAGGAATTCAGAGAATTTTGTTTAAAAAAATCAGGAGTTACCGAAGAATTCCCTTTCGGATTGGAAACACTTGTTTTTAAAGTAGCAGGGAAAATTTTTGCCTTGACAGGTCTCGACAGTCCGGTTTTTACAGTAAATCTAAAATGTAAGCCCAATTATTCAGAAGAATTAAGAGAAAATCATCCGGAAGTTCAACCCGGTTATCACATGAATAAAAAACATTGGAATACAGTTAATTTTGAGGGAAATCTACCGGAAGAACTTTTGACTGAATTAATTAATCATTCGTATGATTTGGTTGTAAAATCTTTGTCGAAATCCGTTAGAAATGAATTGAATATTTAGATTTCTTTATTCCATAATAAAATCTAACACAAGATTATTTTTCATGATGTGAATTGTGTCATTATTTTCATGTTTCCAAATGGTAAATGGAGGCGAAATATCACGAAGCGAACTATTGGTTTGACTTCTCAGAATGAGCGAATTATAGATTTCTTCATCTGTTGCTAATTTGTTTAAATCAACCACTATAAATTTTGCATTAGTGTTTAGGTAAAAAGGTTCATTTATTCGTAAAAGTCCATCAGAATTGGGTGACCAATGTACTTTAAAAGGACGAATTACTAGACTTTTATCAATAATGACTTTAGAGCTATCCAAAACATAACGAACCATAAACAAAAGCAATAAAAAGATGATGCCAACCAAAATCCAATAAAATTGCTTCCGTTTTTTTTCTATTTTATAATCTTTTTGCAAAGTATTTTGTTTGAGAGTGAATTCTTATACGAAGATAATCAAGCTTTTTTTAATACAAGTAGAACCCCATTAATATTTCTCAAAATCATTGAATTTACAAGCTTAAAAAGACCAAAAACACATCATATCGAGATGAATTTACTCAATGTCTCTTTGTAGGTTTCCAAAGTCGGCAGCCAAAACAGAAGGAGAGATAGCCGGCATAGTGATTTGGATTAAGAAGAGCCGTATGAACTGCGAAGCAATCACGAACACCATTAAAAAGCATTAAAAAAGAATGAGTAATCGAGAGGTTCACGTACGTTTCTGCGAGAGGCTTAGGGGTGGAATTCCCCTTTGCCTACTCGACTTTATTCTTAAAATATATAGCTTCAAATTTCGTTTTATCTTCTTCTGTCATTCTTTTAAAATATTTTTGATGTTTTGTAAGATATTTTTTAGGAAATTTTATCCAACTGGACATATATTCACATTCAATATTTACTGCCACATTTTTCAATATATTTTCTTCATCTACTAAATAAATATTATAACCATATCCACAAGGCATAACGTCAGATTTTTTGTTAAAAACCCATTGTCTTTTCATCTTGTCTAAAGTTTTTACATCATCAATATAAAAATCTTTGTAATCTTCAATCCACTCTCCTTCACTGCCATATACAAGTACTTTATATTTTCCATTTTTAACATCATAATTTTCAAAAAAAGAAATTTCTTTCGGAAGTTTTTCAGAGCAACTAATAAGTGTGAAAATAAAAGAAATTAATATTAGGGTTTGTGTTTTCATGAAATTCTGACTAACATTAATTTATAATGCTGAAAATCAACAAATTGTTATATTTTATTTTTATTTAATTTGATTGATTTTCAAAGATAAGAAATTCCCGTTAGCTACAAAACTCAACTGTTTTTCTATGGTAGGGGGATTGGTGCTAACGTTTTACGGCTTTGCGTTCGGGCGGGTTTCGGAGCACAAAACTGTCAACCAGCACTGAACTTGAATAAAAGCACATAGCTCCAAGTTTATACGTCACCCCGC
>JAQVDG010000157.1 GCA_028698395.1 Weeksellaceae bacterium | reverse complement strand
GTCGGAAAAATGGGAGTCAAAGCATATTGTACTGGATTTAATGCTGATCCACCTGTGATTATCAAAAGGGATGAATAAAAACGCCCTATAACACGCGTTAAATCCCATTAAAACGGGATTTTACCGCAGGACCGTTGGGCGACATTATACCAAACAGACTTCAAATAAAGACACAATATGACATTTCCAGAATTCTACTCTAACAAAATAATTGAAATCTTGACTAACCAAAGTGCAGGAAAGACAAATCAAATATTTGTATTTCTTGGACAAACTGAGTTAATTGATAAAACTAATCTTTTTGACAACATTACAGATGTAGAGACTTTTCATTTGAATGGCAACGAGGAACTTTTTGACAAAAATTGGTTTACAAAAGTTTTTACAAAATTGAATTCTGAAAATAAATTTCATTTACTTTCCTATCCTCAATTTAGTTACTTAATTAACTATATTGACAGTTCATTCTTTAAAGACAGGATAATAATAATTCAAGATAATTTAAGACAACTCTTTCCCATAAGCAAAAATGAATATTTGGAAGAAAGTAGTGATGAAAATATTGAAACAAGACCCGAAAAAATTCCTATTTATCAGGCAGAACAGATACAAATTAAAGATTACTATTTTTATTCTGTTAAGACATTAAACGATGACTTTACAACTATAAATCTTTTTGAAGAAACGACTAAACTTATTGAATCCAACAATTCAGATTTCGACAATATTGATATTAGTTCGGATCAAACTGCATTAGATTTCTTCTTAAATTCCTGCATTTTAGAGAACAATCTGCAAAAAAATGCAATTGTAAAAATTTATCCTAAACAACCCATTAGTGATTCACTAATTAGTACGGTTGAAAAAATAAACCACGTATTAAATCTTTTCGGAGGTTCATTATACCTTTTGAAAGAAGAAATTATAAAGGAGGATTATCAAGTTAAAGATTCCACTAAAATGCTCCTTAAAAAATATTGGGGAGCTAATGCTGATTTTCGAGGTTTAAAAGTGTATCGAAATCCAGATATAGGAAATCAAATAACTGAAATTTCACAGGGTTTAATTGTTGAAACAATTATTAAAGAATACGAAAATTCAAAAAGAAATGAAAAAACAAGAGATTTGTTTTTAACTGCACCTACCGGTGCAGGCAAATCTCTTCTTTTTCAATTACCTGCATTTTACGTTTCTCAAAGTGGCGACATTACTATTGTTATTTCGCCTTTAATTGCATTAATGAAAGATCAAGTTAATGCGATTATTAGAGATCGCAATTTTGATAAAGTCGCTTACTTAAATAGCGAATTAAGTTTAATTGATCGTGAAAGAGTAATAGAAAATTGCCAAAGCGGAGAAATCGACATTTTGTATATGTCGCCCGAACTTTTTATGTCTTATGACATTAAACATTTTATTGGCGAAAGAAAACTTGGTTTACTCGTTATTGACGAAGCTCACTTAATTACAACTTGGGGAAGAGATTTTCGTGTTGATTATTGGTTTTTAGGCAATCACGTTAGAAAAGTAAGGAAATATCACAATTTAAGTTTTCCAATGGTTGCAGTAACTGCAACAGCGATTTATGGCGGTGCGAATGATATGGTTTTTGATAGTATTGACAGTTTGGTAATGCACAATCCACACGTTTTTATTGGACAAGTTAAACGAAATGATATAGTATTTGCTGTAAATAATTATGACGGCTTTTCAAAAAATTATTTAAAAGAAAAATTGAAACAAACGGCAGAATTTATTGTTGAGGCAAATAATCTGGGTTTAAAGACACTTGTATACACACCGTATTCCAAACATGTTGAAGAATTACTCTCAAAAGTAAATATCAATAATGAAATAATTGCTGTTGGTTATCACGGTAAAATGCCTGCCCAACAAAAGGAATTTTCATTTAAACAATTCAAGAGTGGTCAGAAAAAAATAATGATTTCTACCAAAGCATTTGGAATGGGTGTGGATATTTCCGACATCGAGTTGGTTTATCATCACGCACCTTCGGGCTTATTGCCTGATTACATTCAAGAAATTGGGAGAGTTGCAAGAAAACCAGAAATTAAAGGATTTGCAGCTTTAAATTATTCTTCTCAAGATCAAAGATTTACAAAAGCACTTCACGGAATGTCTGCTTTGAGGCAATATCAAATAAAAGAAGTACTAAAAAAAATACACAAAGCATACATAAAAAACAATAAAAGCAGAAACTTGCTCTTATCAGTAGATGACTTTGGACATATTTTTGAAAATGCTCTTGATCTTGACCAAAAAGTTTTAACGGCTTTGATGATGATCGAAAAAGATTATTTGGCAAAGACCCGATATAACGTAATTATTGCAAGACCAAAAAAATTATTTGTTCGAGTTTTTGCAAGGATTTCCGACCAACACTTATCAATTTATAGGGCAAAATACGCTGAAACATTTACACATATTAGTTCTTTAGAAAATGGAAATAATATTGTAGAAATTGATTTAGACAAATTGTGGTATCAAAACTTTAATGATAAAAGTTTTCCAATCGTAAAACGTGATTTCTATACAGGTGATTTATTCAGAAATGATGGAATTGAAGTAATTCCACAACTAAAAATGTCATTTGAAAGATTAGATACATTCAAGAATTTGTATAAAAATCTACAATCATTATTTGCAAACATTCAAACCATATTTGCAAATTTTGAAGGTTCGTTTTTCAATCAAAAAGAATTGGAAACCGAATTAAATAAATTTTTAAATGACGAAGTGAAGGCGGAAAAAATTAGTAAATTCATTCTTTCGTCATATTCAGGAAGACTAATTCAACCAGGTGTAATAGAAGCAAATGCTTTTTTACAACAACGTAGAGAAATTGATGGTTATAAATACAGAATTTTCAACAACCAATATTTAGCAAGTTTTATAGCACTTACAAATAGACTAAATAACCTGTTCGGAAATACTGACGAATACGTTGTAAATCGATATGTAACAAATAAAGGATCTAATTCAATAAATTATGTAAGACTTGGATACTTTTTAGAAATGCTCGAACTCGGAACATTTGAAATTAAAGGTGGAGAAAATCCAATGGTTTTCATTCGTATAAATGATCCATTAAGAATTGAAAGAGATTCAAATAACAACAACTATACAAATACTCTATTATCAAAAACTTTAGAAAGACATCATTTGAGTAATCAAATTTTTGATCATTTCTTTTTACGCAGTTTTTCTAACGATGAACGTTGGGATTTTGTAGAGGATTTTTTCCTTGGATCAGATGTTGATATTTTATTAGATAAACATAAAGGTGGCGAAGCAAACAATCTAAATATCATAGAATTTTTAGAAAATAATTCTACACCTATTAAAGCTGAAGCGACAGAATTAGATGAAAAGAACAACATTCATATTTTTCATCCAAATTCAGAATCGTTTTACAATAGCGCAAGTTTATTGACGATAGAAAACGAGAAAGGAATTAGAACAATGAAAATATCGGAATGGTTAGTTGAAGATCCTGTTTCTTTTCATATAGTCTTTCAGAAACATAGATTAAAAATTGACGGGAAAACATTTGAGATTTTGGTTTCAAAGCTTAAAGCAAACCACTTTGAATATTTTCGGGATAGTCTACGTCTAAATATGTACATTGATTTTAAAGGTTATGACATACCAGTAAAAGCAAGTGTACCATATAAAGACAAGCCTGTAGAATTTTATAAATGGTGGTGCGACAATAAAGATAAAGTAACTATGAATTTTCAAGAAAAGCTAGTTCTATTCGACAAAGTATTTATTCAAAAACCAAATGTTTTAAAAGCCGAACATAGAAAAATAATAAACAAATAAAAAATAACGATCGCCCAACAGCAGTTTGGCAAAATGGCGGGTTTAGTGATATATTCAACGGCAGTTCTTCGATTAAACTTTTGTGCAAAACTGAACATTTGTGCTTTGATTTCCGCCACTTCGCCAAGCTGCAAAACGTTGTGCGTCATGCTATAAAACACCGAATTAACCGAAAATAATTACTTTTAGACACTCAAAAATAAACCTTACTTATGACAAGAGAACAAAGAATTGACCTAATAAAGAAGATTCAAGAAAAACGGAATTCAAAAATCGTTACGCTTGTTACGAGTGACAGAATTAACTTGAGCGCTCCAATTCATCAAATGATGAATGACATCATTTACCAGCAGTTACGAGTTATAAAAGATAAAGGAGGGGATTTTAAAAACATAGATTTATTTCTTTATAGTCGTGGTGGTGACAGTGACGCACCGTGGAGCATTGTTTCAACTATAAGAGAGATTTTCCCTGACAGAAATTTTAATGTTCTTATTCCTTTTAGAGCACACAGTGCGGCTACAATGATAAGTTTAGGTGCAGACGAAATCGTTATGACAGAGAAAGCTGAACTGGGGCCAGTTGACATTACAATTCAAGACCCTTTGTTAAGCCCACCCCATCCTGTTCATAAAACCCCCATTCCTATTTCAGTTGAAGATGTAATGGGTTTTATTGGACTTCTAGAAAAACTTGATTGCACCAGAGCAGAAGAAAAAATAAAATCGTTTGAGATTTTATCTCAACATATGAATCCTTTAGCAATAGGAAAGGTTAATCGTTTGTTAGAGCAGACAAAACTTGTTACAGACAGGATGCTTTCAAACAGAAAAGAAAAACTTTCAAGGGAACAAAATGATGAAATTGTAAGAAAACTTGGTTCAGAAATTTATTCGCATAGACATTCTATTTTGCGTTCAGAAGCACGACAAATTGGAATCTCCTATATTAAAAATGCAGAAGATTATAAAATAGAAGATGAGTTATGGGAGCTCTATGAGAATTATGCTAAAACTCTTGAGTTAAAAGAAGTTTTCAATCCAGAAAAATATCTTATTGATAACAATGTTGATATTCATAAATGGGAAAATGTTAAAGTTGCTATGATTGAATCTGAGTATGAAGCATATGAACAGGTGCGTGATATAGAAGCAAAACGATTAAGACAGATAACTCAACCCATAAATCTAAATCCTCAAATCGCTCTACCTCCAATTCCTCCAGGACTTAATGAACAGCAAATTCAGCAATTCTTGCAGAATTGGCTATCTCAAAATTTAGCATTACTTTTGCGAGAGGCAACAAAAACAGCGATTGAAGCGTTTTTAAAAACACAACCTTCTGGACAAACCGAGCTTAAAATAACAGACAAATTATGGAAAAAGATATAAAACCGTCTAACATTGACATTGTTGTCAAATCCAAGGAAGGGTTGAGGATTTTTGAAATAAAAAATCCAAAACTACTTAACAGAAATTTGCTCAATGACATTAAAAAAGAATTTTTCTTAATGGACAATAACTCAATTGTGATCTATCCTGAACAGGAAATCATTGAGTCTCAAAGAATGTTTATTGAAGACACCTCGCAAATTATCTGACAAAACAGCACGAACGCACAACAAAGTGTATATGCCATAAGGGTTTCGGTGGGTATTCAACGTTGTAGCCCGCTCAAACTTTCGTGTCGGTGGACAGGAAACTGCTCCGCAATCCCTTACGGCACATACACTCGACCGTTCTCCCGACATCGCCTTCGGCTCGTCGGGAGAACGGACGGAGGATTACATCCTGCATTCTACTCCTCGCCTAACGGCGAC
>JAQVDG010000156.1 GCA_028698395.1 Weeksellaceae bacterium | reverse complement strand
TTGAAAGATTTAATTGATTTTTTAGGAGAAGAACGAAAAGCAACTCTTTCACGTGAAATTTCTAAGAAATTTGAAGAAAGCTTACGAGGAACCCTAAAAGAACTCTCTGATTTAGCCGAAACAAAAAATCTAAAAGGAGAAATGGTTGTAGTTGTGGAAGGGAGACCAACTACTTGTTAACAGAAGTAGCTCTTTTATCGAGATGTTTGAACTCTATTATTCATCAGTTCAACGTTGAAGTTTACTTTTGCTTTTAATGCACCAAAAACTTTTAAAATCGTTTCTATAGTAACATTAGTTGTGTTGTTTTCAAGTTTTGAAATTTGTGCACGTTGTACACCGACCAACTTTCCAAGTTCCTCCTGTGTTAAATTTCGTTCAAGTCTAACTTTTCGTATCATTTCTCCCAAAACCTCCAATTGAAGTTCTTGTTCGTATTGAGTTCTTTTTTCTGTTCCGATTTCTCCAATAAACTCGTCTTTTATTTGGTCAAAAGTGAACATTTCTAATTCTTTTATTTTTTGTTTTCATTTTTTCTACTATTTTTAAGTTCAAAATATTTTGAGATTCTTGTGCGGATTTTCGGGTTTGCTATTTCCAATAACGGTTCATGTATTGCCGAAGGCAGGGGATTTTAGCACAAAAGTTTAATCGAAGAACGAAAGTTGGACTTTGCACAAATGCCCAATCGAAGCCGTTTACCCGCTCTCTTGCAAAACTGCTTGTTCTCTGCTGGCCAAGTTTTATTCGTTCGTTAATTTTCGTTGTTGATAAAAATATGATTTGTGAATAACGTATGAGGTGCACTCACTAAATTAATATCAAATTTTAGTGATGGTTCAACTCTTGAACTTGCATTGTGAATTCTAAAAGAAATTTGCCAACCTTCATTTAGCGAAACCAATAGGGTGGTAGTCGAATTTTCCTGATATACAACTTCAATCAATCTACTTGGCAATTTTAGTTTTGGAATCCTTGCTTTTGGTTTTATGTTTTCAAAAGGTAAGTTCAATGAACCGTGTAAATTATACGCTTGGATTTCGACTTGTTTTTTACCTTTGATAACTTTGTAAAAGTCTTTGTTACCGATTAAATATTGCACTAAATTTTCAGCAACTATATTAGGGCTCTCTTTGTCAAGTCGAAGTAATTCTTTCTTAAAAGCGTTCAAAATTGGAATATAAACAACTTGATGCATATTTTTAATGCTTGTCCATTTCGTTGATTTATCCTTGTTTCGGATTTCGTTAAGCATATCAAAAATGGGGTTTATTTCTTCAAAATACGCTTTTGAACAAGGAACACCCAACCATTTGTCGCCAAAATCTATTAATTGCGAAAGTCGAGAATGTTTTACGGCTCTATGGTTATTTTTTGCAGACACTCCAATTTCCCACTTTTGAAGTGAGCGAATTAAAATTACATCTCTCACATCGCCTGATTGCCCAACTTGGTCAGACGCAATTTCAAGTTCTAAAATATCTTCTTTACTGATTCCGTTTGATAGTCTTGGTTCAATATCTATTAAAAAATTGATAGCTGAACTTGCTGTAATTCTAAAAATTTCCTGTTCTTTTTCTTTGAAACTATCAAAAAAACCTTTTGCTGTTTCGTAAGGCTCATTTACTTTGATTGTTACAGTTGTAATTGGTTTTAAACGCTAATAAAACTCGTCCAATAAGGCAAATTCAAAAGCTTTTCCATTGAATTATGCTGGGCTTGCCCCTACGGGTCGGGCTATCCGCTACAAGTCCTCGCTCGTTCCTCGCTGTGGGCTTTACGCTCCTATCACTCACGCAACTTAGTACCCAATTAAAAGTATTCCTTTTAAGGGTAAATGTAATCTGCTTGATATATATAAAGTTTCGAGAAAGGTATGAATTATGTCAAAGTCATAATGACCTCTATAAATCTGTCTTACGGCAATCACAAGATACTCAACTTCAAACATCATACAGGCTTGAAAAATGTCTTTTAAAAATTGATTGTTTTCCGTTGCTCTACCTGCCTCAACTTCTAAAACAATTTTTCCATCTTTACTCAATGCATCAGCATTAAAAGATTTGTCAATTTTATTATCATATCCAAATAAAACCGGAACATCAATTTTGTCCGCAGCAGATTTACTCATTTCAACTTTAAAACCGATCTCCTCTAAATAAGGTCCTAATTTTTTTAAAACATCATTACTTTTAAGATTTTTGGTTTCAGAGTCAATTTGTTTTTCTACTTTAATAAAACACTCTATTAATTCTTTTATTTCAGGCGTAATACCTTGCGAACGAGGGAAAAATTGGTATTTTATCATACAATTTCTGCTTCTATTTTTTTAATTAACACTTTTTCATTCAAAGAGAAATAATTATCAGGAACGAAATAGAAAATTTGCTCATCAATTATTTCTGCTTCTTTGTTTATATATGCTCCCTTATCATCTAATAGACTTGCATTTAACTTTTCGCTTGCTAACAAAACTTCCCCGTATATTTCCGAATAAACCATCTTGCTTAAAAATGCTTGATTATTGTACTGTATCATATTGCCAATTTATATTGTTCGATAAACTTCATTTTTGGTGCTTGTGGGTGAAGTGGTGCGTGTCTGCCACCTGCCTGAATGGTAAATGATTGCTCATCCCAACTTCTCACTCGATTTCTCGACATAAAAATAGAAGAAAAGTCACCAATCATATATTCGTGATTAGGAACTTTACAAGCGTTTCCATTGGTTTTGTTATATTCTTTTGCTGGTAAAACATTGTCTTTTAAGTCGGCAATGGCTTCTTCCAAAGTTATTTTTGGAAAAGTGTGTTTTGGAAATTCAAAAGTAAAATCCAAATCTTGACGGATTCCAATAAAAAATACTCTTTTTCTATCTTGTGGAACATTGAAATCCGAGGCATTCAGCATATCAAAAGAGAGATTATAACCTGCTTCTTGAAATAGGCTTTTTATGTTTTTTAATGCGTCAGAATGTCTGTCAAGCAACATTCCACTTACATTTTCAGCTAAGAAAAATTTGGGTTGTTTGGCTTTTAGTATTCGTATAAATTCAAAAAACAATTGTCCACGCTTGTCAGAAATTCCACGCATTGAACCTGCTTCACTCCAACTTTGGCAAGGTGGTCCACCAATAATTCCATCACATTCAGGAACTTCGTTTTCGTCTATATCAACAATGCTTCGCCTGTCTAAAACAGTTTCGGGATGGTTTTTTTCATAAGTTTCCCAAATCTCTTTATCAAATTCATTTGCCCAAATAATATCGAACCCCGCTTTTTTAAAACCAAGGTCAAGACCACCTGCACCTGCAAAAAATGATACTACTCTCATGTTATTTCGTTTTTTAGGGTTCTTCTGTATTCGGCTTTTTCTTCTGCTACCTTTAAAAGTTGTGGCGAACAGTCTAATTCATAAATCTGCTTCCCAATTCTGTCAGTTATGAATTCATTCCGCACCATTTCAAAATCAAGGTTAAAGACTTCGGCTAATTTTTCTAATCTTTTTTCGTCAAAGTCTCTTATCCCATTTTCAATTTTACTCAAATTGGCAGAATCTAAATCTAACTTTGCTGCAAGTTGCGTCAAAGTCATTTCGTTTTTATTCCGATGATACCGAATATATTCTCCGAATGTTGCTTTCATTAGACTTGTCTTTATTTGACAAATTTAGGTGAATATTTTTATTTCAATACTTTTTATTTGGATTTTTTTGTGGATTGGATTAACGTGCTGTTATTTTGGCTTGCAGAGAACCATCAAATAGACGTATGATTTTCTTTCTTTAGATAGTGTTGATAGAAAGCAAAAGAAGCAATTCCTAAAGCAACAAAAACCAGCAATATTGTTCCTTGATCAATAGGGGTAGGGTCTCCCGGGTTAGGTGGTTTTTTACTACTGTTTGAAGAGTTATCATCCACATGAAGTATAGTTACATATTCAAAGAAACGTTGGGTGTTTTCCTCTTCAGATTCACTTTCATTGTACTCAAAGAAACTTATCCGTTCATCTCGTAATGAGAATTGCCCAAAAGCAGTTGAAAATAGTGTGATGATTAATAAAATCAAAAGGTTTCTCATATATGAAAAATAGGCTTGTGTGTTAAAGACAACAAATTTAACGGAAAAATGTATTTATCCAAATTAAGTTAATAAAAATCCCGAAAATCTTCGGGATTTTTATTAGTTCATTTTATTTTAATCCTTTTCCTTCAAGAATAGCATTGACATTTGGTTCTTTTCCTCTGAATTCTCTGTAAGCTTCTTTGTATTCTATTGTATTCCCTTTAGAAAGAATCATATCCCGATAACGTTGTCCGTTTTCCGGTTTTAATCCACCATTTTCATCAAACCATTTTCCAGTATCCAATGCTAACATTTCAGTCCATAAATAGGCATAATAACTTGCTGCGTATCCACCTGCGAAAATATGATTAAAATAAGTTGCGCGATAACGCGGCGGAACATTATCTATCCATAGATTTTGAGCCGATAAGGATTCTTTTTCAAAATTCCCGGCATCAAAATCAGTTCCTACTTCATTTAATATATGGTAATTAAAGTCCAGATTTGCAGCAGCTAATAATTCTCCAAAAGCAAATCCTTGATTGAATGTAGAAGCTTTTTTGATTTTTTCAATTAAACTTTGAGGAATGACTTCACCCGTTGCATAATGTTTAGCATAATTTTTCAAAACTTGTGGGTACAATGCCCAATGCTCGTTTGCTTGTGAAGGAAATTCCACAAAATCCCGTGCTACGGCAGTTCCGGAAAGTGATGGATATTTTTGGTTAGCAAAAAATCCATGCAATGCGTGTCCGAATTCATGAAACATAGTTTCCACTTCGTCATAGGTTAGAAGAGCCGGTTCGCCTTCGGCGGGTTTGCTATAATTACACACATTGTAAATTACCGGTTTTTTGTTCAGTAAATGAGATTGTGTCACAAAATTACTCATCCAGGCGCCTCCTCTTTTACTTGGACGTTTGAAAAAATCACCATAGAATAAACCTAATGGTGTTCCGTCTTTTTCAAATAATTCATATACTAAAACATCCGGATGGTAAACCGGAATATCTTTTCTTTCTTTGAATGTAATACCGTAAAGTTGAGTTGCTGCATAGAAAACACCGTCCTCTAATACAGTTTTTAAGGTAAAATACGGTTTGATTTGATTTTCATCTAAATCGTATTTTGCTTTTCTTACTTTTTCTGCATAAAAATTCCAATCCCAAGGTTTTAACTCAAAATCACCTCCTTCAGAAGCAATCATTTTATTTAATTCTTCGGATTCTCTCTGAATGGAATTCAAAGTTGCCGGAATCAATTGTGAAAAGAAATCGGTTACGGTTTCCGGTGTTTTTACCATGGTATCTTGTAAACTCCAGGCAGCATAATTGGAATAACCCAATAGTTTTGCTTTTTGATTTCTTAAATCTACAATTTCTTTGATTAATTTCCAGGTAGAAAATTCATTGTTTTCTGCTCGACTCCAACTTTTATTGAAAAGTTCTTCCCGAATTTCTCTATTTTCTAAAGCTTGGTTAAATGGCTGTTGAGTTGTATTTTGAATGGTAATTTCCCACTCTTCTTTTCCTTCAGTTTTGATGGTGTTTTTCTCACCCTCTGTTAGTCCTGCTAATTGAGTAGAGTCAGTAATAACAAGAGTTGCAGCATTAGTAGCCTCTAAAAGTGTTTGTCC
>JAQVDG010000155.1 GCA_028698395.1 Weeksellaceae bacterium | reverse complement strand
AAAGCGTACAATTACCTTGCCTTAATCGATTTAACCAATTGATAATTATTTGATTGGCATTCTTTTGGTTGGTTTGTGCCTGCTCGTTTGAGTTGTGCTTTTTTGCAACTGTATGTGTTACTACATAATCTACAAACCGTTGATGTTGTAATAAATCGTCGTTTAAACTTTCAGCAAAGACAACAAATAAAGTATTAGGAAATTCTTCTGTCGCCAATCTTTTTACGATGTCTAATATTGAATGTCGCTCATCCTCATCCATAGCAAAAAACAAAGCTATATGGAGTGAATATGGATGCTTAAACTCTTTAGTTAGACGGCTCTTGATAAAATACTCGTCAGCAGAACAAGATAAAAAACAAAGTTCTCCACATCTAATTAAAGTATCTTCAAACCATTTTGTCAAACCATTCTTATGACTTGGGTCAAACTCCAAGACTTGCAATGCATCTTTGTAGCGAGCTTCTGCCCTTTTTCTCTCTTCATTAATTTCCGCAACAGGTAAAGATGAAAATGCAATTAAAAAATTATCCGACGGATCTCTTTGAACAATTTGTTTCTTATCAAAGTAATCCAGAATTGTATCAAGTTCATCTTCGAAATCCTCAAAGCTAAATAATCGTTTAATATTCTTGCTTGAAGGTAAAACCTGTTCTTTTTCAAATGTATTACGCATAGCATTAAGCAGCAAAATACCTTTGAATACCTTCAAGTACGATAACCCTTGATTAGACACATTGTTAATGTGAGCACTGTAGGTTTCAGTTACTATGCCGTATTTAATCGAATCGTTTAGAAATGCATCTAAGAAGAAATCCCATAAGCTATCTGCTGTTAATAGTCGATTTTGAGAAAAAGCTTCTTCATCTTGCAGAAAATTCAAAAAACCACATTCGTTATCATACATAAAGCTAAAAACGCTACGGTTTGCTGAGCCAATATGGTCAGCGATTGAAGAACACAAAAATGCGGTATAAGGGTGAAGTGGGAATAAATTTTTCACATCTTCTTTTGCTTGTTGAGAGTTGTTGTCAGTAAGATATGTTACCAACTCATCAAACTTATGCATTCTTGAATCACGAATTGCGTTGTACGACAGGATTACATCATTTTGAGTAACATCTGTTTTCTTAAGCGTTGCAGACATTATGTGATATGTTGTAATGGCTTCCATATTGTATTGGACAATATGAAACCTATCTTGCATCTTTTTTATCTCGTCAGCTCTGTCCCCATAGGCTTTTGGATTTCTATGGCTTATTAAATAAAGATAGATATTTTGTTTCTCTGATAGCTCAGCAATTTTTTGAAGTAAATTAATTGCTCCATTGCTTATTGTGTCCAGTATTGACGTAAACTCATCCCAAAAAATAAGCAAGCCATCTGCTATATTTTTACTCCTGATTTCTGCCTCAACTTCCGACAGCCACTTTGTAATGTCTCCAGATGATAGCTGGACGCTGTATTTTCTCTGTAAAGCATCTTCAAGTGCAAGAAAAAATTCCATATCGAAACTCCGTAGCTTTTTAAGAACTTCCTCTTTAGTTTTGGACATCATCCGTATTTCTGGTGTAGAATCGATAAGTTCCTGTGAATATGGAGCTTTATTTTCAATCAATTCTATTGCATTTTCAAAATCGGAATTTACACTAATATTGTGTCCTGCTTTTCTCAATGTTTCTTTGATAGTACGCTCTAGTGTCAAAGTAAAAGTATGAGGATTATAAGCTCCTTCTACACCACTTAGAACCACGGGGAAGAATCGTTTATTTTCTCGTAGCGAAACTAATCGGCTTTTTAAATTGTGACTTTCAATCCTTGATAGTATATATGCATCAATGTCCTCAAAAGCATCACATAGCAAATGTTTAACTACTGCTCCTGCATGACTTTTACCTGTGCCAAATGTTCCTTGAACCCAAATACTTTTCCTGTTTGATGGGATACTGCTAGATACAGCATCAATTGTTTTTGTGAGTAAGTTGTAAAACTGACTTGTAGGAATAAACTTTTCCCAATATCCGCTTGCTTCGTTTTGAAGATTGAATATCGGATGGAAATAATCTTGTAGTGATATAAAATCAGAATACTTCATTTTTGCATTTATTTTCGTTTTTATCGAATAATTTTCTCGTTTACAAGTTATAACTTATAGCGACTATCTAATTAGCTTTTTTCTTTTAGAGCTATTTGCTAAATATATACTCAACTTATTAGCATAGTTAATACATCCATTGAATTCAAATCATCTCTCAAGTTTATATTGTCTAACCCCATATTTAAATCAACATTCAATATGCGGTTATAATCCTCTTTCAAAGTACGTAAAATTGTTTCAAAACGCTCCTTTGACACTCCAAATTGACGATAAATTCCTTCTGTTTGCTTTTCATCGTAAAATTCCGATACTGTTAAAGAGTAACGATTTTTGCTTTCGGCATAGCGATATAATGAATAAGCTACCGTTATAGGGGAAATGTCTTCGTAAGGTTGACGTACAATTGAGCTTACAGCGTTTCCTTTTGAAGCAATAATACCTTGCCCAACAATGTCTCCAATAATTGTCTGTTCTTTTATTCCAAACATGTTACAAAGAGCTCCTAACGGATTATTCAAAGTGGCCTCTGAAATCCCTTCAAATACAGGTATCATAAGCTCTAAAATTTCTTTTTTTGAGTACTCGCGCCTAAATTCTGTATAATTAGAATAAAACTCAACCATTTTTGAATTGTATGAAAGATTTACCCACATCACTTCCCAAACAAGTTTAGAATTGTCATTGAAAATATCCTTTAATATCAATCCGAGAGATGATATTTTTTTATCGTCAATATTTAAGATTTCTGCCTCCCTAAACCAATTGAGACACGCAGGTATCATTTTAGTTCCCAAACTATTATTTCCTTCAAAATAGCTGTCGTAATTATGAAAAAAGTCGGATACCCAAATCTCCCTCATTCCAAAAGTAGAATACTTGTCAATTCCTGATGTTTTCATGTTTTTATTATTTTTATTATTACCTTCAGATATATTTATTGAACTTGCCATTACACAGCCCCTATCTCTAAAATCCAAACATTTGTGGCAATGAATGCACTTTTCTACATCAACAGAAACTAATGGAACAACAGATAATGCTCCCGTTGGACACTCAACTTCACATGTTTCACAGTGAACGCAATAGGTGGTTTTATAAAGCACTCTTTTAATATGCCCCTGTAACAATATCTCATTTCCAATATTTTCAAATAGTAATATCTGTTTATTATCTTCTGACTTTATAGAAAATTCAAAAATTTCTTTTTTATATTTTAATTCACCTTTTATTAATTCGCCACTTTCAAATATTTGAATTTTACCTAACACATTCATCCATGTCAGTAAATTTTCTTTCGGGGCAATTAAAACAGCTTTAAAATCGGGTGTTGTTGATATGATATCTAGTCGAGAATTTTCTGGATTACTTGTTTTTCCTCCAGAACGCATTTTCCAATTACCTAACTTGACATACTCTTTTTTTGTGCTTTCCTTAGAAATTCCTAATAAAGATGTTTTTTTGATAATGTCGTTCACAAATGGGTTTATGCTATCAGGATATGTCTTTCCTACCACATGCTCCGACCAATCTGATGAAAATGGACAAATAGAACAGCCTACACGACTTAGTCCATTTCTGTAACCTTCATTAATTGGTAGTTGTCTTATAAATAAATACAAATATATTTCATTTGAGTTCCAATCAAAAATAGGACGTGCATTGACAACGTTATTGTGTTTTACTCCCTTTCCAATTCTATCATATAAAGCTCGTCTATTACTTTCTTCACTCCGGACACCTTCAAAAACCAAAACATTGGGCTGTTTCCCCTTCCCATATATCTCTTTGAGTAGTCGATACAAGGGAGCAGTCTTCATTACACCACAACACCAACGATGCATACGGCTAGGGGAACCCATCTTATCCCAATAGTATAGTACTTCCTGGTGATTTTTTGAGAGATGAAACTTTAAGTCTGGGTAAACCTCTTGATACTTTTTCTTTGTTAGCTCATATATCTTAAGTGACGGAGGTATTTCATACCCGGTATCAGAATAAATCACAGAGAAGTCATCAGATGGAATTACTCGAGAAACTAAATCTAGAACAACTTGGCTGTCTTTTCCTCCAGAAAAAGAAGCAATAAACATTTCAATTTTGGTATTGAACACAATTTGCTTCCCTTGCATTTCTGCATCAGACAAAGGCATTATATCAAAGCTATCACAATCTTCTTTTATGACCGTATATTTCTGTTTTTTCTTTTTTTCTTGCGTTTCAACCAACTTTTGAAAATCAACATCACTGTTTGCCGTTTTTTGATTTAAATTTGGTCTATAGCGCCTATAAATAGTATTGATAAACTCAAGTGCTTCGTGTTCAATAAGAAACATGCTGGTTTCATTATTTTTACAAAGCATTTCAATATTTATGGGATTTAAAACAAGCTTTTTTCCTTTATTTGTAAAAATCAGATTTGGATTGTCATAAATGTTACCACCTTTTACCTCCAAAACTAAATCGCCCTTATAAAAATATCGCCTATCGCAAGCCCACAATAAAGGCTCTTTCGATTTCGGATATTGCCAAATCTTGTCTAATCCCAAAAGGTCTAGTTCTTCAAAGAAAACGGGTCGTGGAGAAACATTCAGTACCTCTTCAGACGATTTCATAGTAAGCAGCACGCTATTGTTTTCTTTATCCCAAATAACTTTAAACATATACCTACCTTTCCTTTATTTCTACTTGCAGATTGAGATTAAGCTTGCGAGATACTGCATCAAGTTGTCTTTTCTTTTCTGCTGTTGACGAATGCGTATTAATATAGCAATTACCCATTTGTACTATCTGTGCTGTCCTTTCAAAATTCTCATCAGCACGAACGAGTGTTTTCATCTTTAACTCACACACTTTATCTACTCCAATTTTTTCAATCGCTTGCAAAAAAGTTTGTACTGCTTTGTCGTTTTGTAATACTGTTCCATCTGGGAAAGTAACTTGAAATAATCTTGAAGCAGATTTTGTTGAGTTTGTTTTCAAAGAACTGACTATGTCTTTATCGTACCCTTTCTCTACAAGATATTTCCTCACAATAAATTTTTGAGAATTGTGCGTTGAAGGTGATGGGTCTAAGCTATTGTAAAAAACCAAAAATTCATCACTAAATTCATTTCCATTGGAAATGTCAATATTGTCTAATTCCTCTTTCAAGTTTCTTTTAGTGATTCCCTTACGTTTTCCCTTGTTTTTTGTTTTTAACAACATGTCGGTTTCTCGTTCAATTAATGCATCCTTTGCTTCCACATTCCATTCTTCAAAATTTTGGTAATCAGCTTTTAACTTTAGAATTGCTTTATCACGAGCGATTTCATAATCACTTGGTTCAAAACTTTTCTCAATAAATTTGGAAAATGCGTTTATTGAATGTGACAATTTAGAGCATTGTTGTGCATATTTTTTGTCAAATTCAACACCTTTTTTTAAATCCTCTTCTTTATATCTATCTATTTTTAACCAAAACAAATCACGGATGTCAGAGAACTTCGTTGTGATTGTATTTAAATTTTCTATTATTTTATTTACTTGTTCTTTCATATGTAAATTAGTTGTTATATAAATATCTATTAATAAACGATTTAAATCATTTCAACATTTTGTATTTCTCCATTTTGACAAAACAAAAGACAGCACTCATCTTTAGGATAAATGCATCGGT
>JAQVDG010000001.1 GCA_028698395.1 Weeksellaceae bacterium | reverse complement strand
TCCGATATATGACTGATATGCCCAGTTACCGGTAGTTCCCATGGAACCTAAATCGTGTTGTGCATTAAAGTAACCGGAAGCAAAAAACTCAATGTAGATATCCATTGAATATGTCCAAATCCATCCTTGTTTCATTCCTACATCTAAAATTGCATCTTGAATTCCATTTCCTCCGATGTATCCGGCTTGTACTCCTTCTGAAGCATAGTCAGAAACTATTAAGATATTTTCATCTGCAATATCTATTTGACTCCAGTTTGTCCAATGCCCTCCAAAATAAGGTCCTAACGGATAATCTTCAAAACCCTCAGTTAGCTGTGCATTTGCAGAAAGGCTAAACACTAGAGCTGTTGCTAATAAGTAAAATTTTTTCATAATTATTGCTTTTTATTAAATTAATTTAACAAAAGTACTAATTTTAGTAAAATACACAAACATAATTTGGGTTTTTATAAAAACTTTATGTTTTATTTTACATCAAACGCGTCACGAAGTACATTTCCAAAAATATTAAATGCTAAAACGAGAAACATGATAGCTAAACCGGGAAACAATGCCAAATGAGGTTCTCCGATTATGATATGAGCGTAATTTTCTTTAATTAAGCTCCCCCAAGAAGGCGTGGGAGGTTGTGCTCCAATTCCTAAAAAACTCAATCCGCTTTCAACTAAGATAGCAGCGGCAAAATTAGCCGCTGAAATTACAATAACCGGTGTGATGATATTGGGCATAATTTCTTTAAAGATAATTCGTCTGTCACTAAATCCTAAAGCTTTTGCTGCTTCAACAAATTCTTTTTCCCGGTAACTGATGAATTGTCCCCGAACTACACGTGCTACTTCTACCCACATTGTAAGTCCCACGGCAACAAATATTTGCCAAAATCCTTTTCCTAAAACTAAGGTAATCGCAATGACCAGCAATAAAGTGGGAATAGACCAAACCACATTAATCAACCACATAATAAAATCATCGACTTTTCCTCTATAATAACCGCCTATGGCACCAATCGGAATTCCAACAATTAAGGATATGAAAACAGCAATAAATCCTATTAAAAAAGAAATACGAGTGCCAATAATTAAACGAGAATAAAAATCTCGACCATAAGCATCTGTACCTAACCAGTAAGATTTTTCATAAATGAATTTTGATTCAATTTCTTCTTTAGAAATTTCTTTTTCTTTCCATTCTTTTAAAGGAAAACGAAGGTGTTCACCCTCCATTCCTTCTCCTAAATAGGGAATTATTTCAATAAAATCTTCTTCGATTTGATACGAATTAATTGCTACCAATTCTGTATCTATTTGCTTTCCAAAAAAGAAATCATTCCATGTTGTTTGAGGAGTATAATTCTTCAAGGGAACTTCTAAAGTCAATTGTGTGTAACCAATCGGTTTGTGAGCGAGAATAACGTTTTGTTGATTGGCATCTTTTACCTTATCATGAGACATCGCATAAGCAAACAAAGTCAACAAAGCAGCCAATACAATAATGAAAAAGGAAACAACTCCCAAAGGATTTTTTTTTATCTTCTGAATACCATTTCGGGTGAATGTTCCTGAATCCGTTCCCATTTTTATGGTCTATGAAATATCTTTTAAAATATTAATTGACTCTTCCAAATAAAAATCATTTGCTAAATTTTTATGCCAGACATTCCTTCTTTCTCGAAGAATTGTATCCTGCTCAAACCGAAGTAAATCTGCTTCCATAGGATGGATTTTCAATCGGGATTTATATTCATCCGTCGTATCAAATGTTTTTGATTTCAATTCTTTTTGTTTACGGTCGGCTTTGTATTTTTCAATATTTAACGGAATTCTGTCAATTTTTTCTAATTCTTTGTAATAATGAGCAGCTTCATCAATTAGCTGTAAATATGCACTTTTGTTTAATCGAGCTTCACTTTTTGCTTTTATTTTTTCCAAATCATAAGTCGTTTCCCAAGGGTCAAATTTAGTTGCTTTAATCTGATCCCACGGCAAAGCGTCTTCTGAACTGGATTCGCTTATATTGGCATAAGTCAGTAAATCCGTCATTGTAATATCAGGTGTTACACCTCGTAATTGTGTAGAACCGCCATTTATTCGATAAAACTTCTGAATAGTCAATTTTAAAACACCTAATTCGTCCTGATTAAAAGTTCGTTGATCCAAAGGAGCAAAAGTCTGTACCGTTCCTTTTCCAAAGGTTTTATGACTTCCTACAATTATCGCTCGTCCATAATCTTGCATAGCTGCTGCGAAAATCTCCGAAGCTGATGCCGATAATTCATTAACCATGACAACTAAAGGGCCATCGTACAAGACAGTCGGGTCTTTATCTTCATGAATCCTTAATTGTCCGTCACTTCGTTTTACCTGAACAATCGGACCTTTTGGAATGAATAAACCTGCAATTTGAATAGCTTCCTCCAAAGAACCACCGCCATTGTAGCGCAAATCAAAAATAAGTCCTTTTATATTTTCTTTTTTTAATTCTTCTATTTCTTTAGCAATATCGTCCGATGGATCTCGACCGTTTTTATCATTGAAATTGGTATAAAATTCCGGCAAATAAATGATTCCGTATTTTTCACCATTGTCTTCAATAATTGCACTTCGAGCAAAGGCTTCATCCTGCTCAATCACATCTCGAATTAACACTATATCTTTTACCGAACCATCTTTCTTTTTAACGGTTAAAGTTACCTCTGTTCCTTTTTTTCCTCGAATATGACGAATTGCTTCATCCAACAACATTCCGACAATACTCACCGGTTCTTCTCCTTTTTGTTTTACATGAGTAATCTGGTCGCCAACTTCTAATTGTCCGTCTTTCCATGCCGGACCTCCAATCACTAATTCTACAATAGTTGCATAACCTTTTTTATCTTGCAAACGTGCCCCTATTCCTTCCAATTGACCGGATATATTCACATCAAAATCATCTTTGTCTTGCGGAGAGAAATAACTAGTATGCGGATCGTACCGCTCAGTAAACGAATTAATATAATAACTTAGGAATTTTTCCTTTTTGAGTTGTAATTGTCTTCGGAAAAAATCTTCTATATTTTCAGCTACTTTTTCCCGAGCTTCTTTTTCCAATTCAGCAAAAGGAAGATTCATTTTAGTAGAATCCTCCTGCAAACGAACTACTTCTACTAAAGTATTGTATTTCAAATATTTTCTCCATAAATCTTTAGCTTCTGCTTTATCTTTCGGATACTGAATTACATCATCACCAATCAATAATTCTTCATCTTCAGAAAAATCAAAAGGCTCTTTTAAAACTTCTTCAGAATATACTTTTGCTTCTTTGAATCGAATGAAAAGCGTATCAATCGTTGCATTATAAAATCGTAAATCCTGATTGTTGAAATAATCATCCAAATTATGAATATCTTTTACAAACTCATTATAATCAGTTTGCAATAAATATCTTTTATTCGGGTCAATTTTTTCCATATAATTAACGAATACCGCTTCAGAAAAACTATCGTTGATAATTTGAGGACGATAGTGCATATACGTCAACGTATTTTTCACATTTTTAATGATGGTTTTAATTTTCACATCATCAATGCCGCTTCCGGGTGTACAAAAGCAAAAAGCTAAAAAACACATAGACAGAAACGACAATAAAACAAATGTTTTTTTCATGAACATAATAAAATCCTTAGTTAAAAATAAGCAAATCACCTCGTTTAGTTTTTCAAAATGGAATTCTTAACTTTGGCGATTTAAACGGACAAATATAAATGAATTCAAAAGAAAAACCATTGATTCTTGTAACAAATGATGACGGAATCACAGCACCCGGTATCCGGGCATTGATTCAAATGATGAATGAAATCGGCGAAGTTTGGGTAGTAGCTCCTGATAGCCCACAAAGCGGAATGGGTCATGCCATTACGGTTGATTCTACTTTATTCTGTGAAAAAGTAAAAATTGATGATGGGATTCAATGTGAGCGGGAATGGGCATGTTCAGGAACTCCAGTGGATTGTGTAAAATTGGCTTTAAGCAAAATCCTTCCTCGTCGTCCGGATTTATGTGTTTCGGGAATTAATCACGGTGCTAATTCTTCGATTAATGTTATTTATTCCGGAACGATGTCAGCCGCTGTTGAAGCCGGTGTAGAAGGAATTCCGGCTATTGGTTTCTCACTTTGTGATTTTTCGTATAGTGCTGATTTTTCTGCAGCTGAAAAATTCATTAAAAAAATTGTACAGGAAGCTTTTCAGCAAAAAACACCTAAAGGAATGGTTCTCAATGTAAACATTCCAAAATTAAGCGAAGAAGAAATCAAAGGAATTAAAATTTGTCGACAAGCAAAAGCAGCTTGGGTAGAAAGTTACGATGAACGTAAAGACCCGAGAGGAAGAACTTATTATTGGCTGACCGGGAAATTTGAAAATCAAGACAAAGGAAAAGATACCGATGAATGGGCTCTGAGCGAAGGTTATATTTCGGTTGTTCCGGTTCAATATGATTTAACTGCTTATCATTTTATTCCGGATTTAAATCATTGGAATTTATAGTTTTTTGTGAAATCATTATACAAAAGGTAAAATTCACTCTTTAAATCAACTCTCAAAATAAGCTTTTGGTTGAATGTTTTTATGGATTCCACTCTGATATAATCTATAAGAAAATCCGGGATGAATGGAGTAAGCTCCTATTTCTCCTTTTTTATTCACTGCAATATAAGCTACTTGAAAATCTTTTCGTTCGGGTTGTTTTTTCATAATCCGATGAATGGCTTCTTCACAAGCTTTTTGAGGAGATTTCCCTTGTCGCATCAACTCAACAATTAAAAAAGAACCAACCGTTTTCAATACTTCCTCTCCTACTCCGGTTGCAGTTGCTGCACCAATTTCATTATCCACAAATAATCCGGAACCGATAATCGGTGAATCCCCTACTCGTCCATGCATTTTATAAGCCAGTCCGCTCGTAGTACAAGCTCCGGAAAGTGTTCCGTTTTTGTCCATCGCTAACATTCCGATGGTATCGTGATTTTCTATATTAATAATCGGTTTGTATTCTGATTTTTTCTTCCATTCTTCCCAAGCTTTTTTGGATTTTTCGGTTAATAAATTTGTCCGTTTAAATCCTTCTGAAATGGCAAATTCTTCTGCTCCTTTTCCGGCAAGCAAGACATGAGGTGTTTTTTCCATTACTTTTCGAGCAACTGAAACAGCATTGACTATATTTTGCAGAAAAACAACTGAACCATAATTTCCCTTTTCATCCATAATGCACGCATCCAAACTCACTCTCCCTTCTCTATCGGGCAATCCGCCGTATCCTACCGAAGAATTATTTGGATCTTCTTCCTCCACATTACATCCTTTTTCGACTGCATCTAATGCCGAACCGCCTTGTTGTATAACTTCCCAAGCTCTTTCACTTGCATTCGGAACGTTCCAGGTAGCAATAACCAAAGGATAATTTTCTTTATTTACCTGCTGATTTTCATTGATTTCTGACAATGATTTTCCCAATACATTTACTCCAACTCCCAAACTTAAACCTGAAAGTGCTGATTTCTTTATAAATTTTCTGCGGTTCATACTATTTTATTCTTTTGGTTTTAAAATTATCTTATTCGATATTTATAACTCACATTTTTTCTACTACATCTTTGTAAAGAATTATAAAAATCACATATAGTATAATTTTAACAATTAATCTCTCAAGTTGCTAATATAATGAAAATCATTAGATTTCATTTAAAAATTCAGCCTTCAAGTAATCTCTTAATTATTTCTTCATCTGAAAGAAATATTTTCGTTTCATCAAAAAAAATTTCAGAATTCATCGGAATTT
This sequence comes from Weeksellaceae bacterium, assembly GCA_028698395.1. The sequence goes on along the minus strand of JAQVDG010000001.1, from coordinate 19,554 downwards.
TTGGTTTTGAAACTTCTTTAAATAAAGACGAGGCCGAAGCATGGATTTCCATAAATCCGTTTTTTTTTAATAAATGTACATTTTCGGGAGTAATTCCGCCGCCGGGCAAAATAGTTAGCTTATTTCCGGTTAATTTTTTTAATTGAATCAATAAATTCAATCCTTTTTCTGCCGAGCTTGCTTGCCCTGAAGTCAAAATTCTGCTTACACCTAATTCGATTAATTCTTCTAACGATTGAAAAGCATCGTTTGTCAAATCAAAAGCACGATGAAAAGTAAATTCCAGAGGTTTTGAGATTTCTATTAATTCCTTTGTTCGCTCTTTATCAATACGATTATCCAAAGTTAAAACGCCTGAAACAATACCTTTATAACCCATTTTTTTACAAATTTCAATATCGGTTTTCATCGTTTCAAATTCAAAATCGGAATAAACGAAATTTCCGCTCCTCGGACGAATCAACACGAAAAGAGGAAGAGATGTTCTTTCTATCGCTTCTTTTAATAATCCGTAAGAAGGTGTTATGCCGCCCACGGCTAATTCCGAACAAAACTCAGCACGATGAGCTCCTGCTCTTTCAGCATTTAAAAGGGAATGTAATGAGGAAGTACAAATTTCTACTAACAAAAGAATCGTTTTAAAAGTGATAAAAATAACAACTTTTAAAATCATTTGTCATAAAAAAAGTGGAGGTTTTTAACTAAATCTCCACTTTTATCTAATTTCCCAAAAGTTCCACTAACAACAATTTGCTTCGGAAGCGCATGAAACAGGTTTTTTATTTTCCTTCCATTCTTTCATTCCGCCTAAATAATTTTTCAAATTCGTAAATCCGTTTTTTTCTAAAATCGAGCAGGCAAGAGAGGAACGATAACCGGATTGACAATGAACAATCCATTCTTTATTCTTGTCCAATTTATTTAAATTATCCTGAAGCGTCCCCACAAAAAGATGAATTGCTCCTTCAATATGTCCGTCATCAAACTCAGATTGGTTACGAACATCTATAATCTGAACACCTTCTTTTCCGACATAATTTTCAAAATCCTGAATACTTATACAATGGGATGAAACTAATTCAATTTCCAAATCCGAAATGTTGGAAACATATCCATACATTCCATCTAAACCGATTCTCATCAATTTACGAGTCAAATCTTCCATTTGATTTTCATCTGCAATCAATATAAATTGCTCTTGATAATCTAAAACCCAACCCATCCAGGTTGAAAAAGAATTTCCATTTTGAATGCTTAATGTTTTCGGTAAATGTCCTTTTGCAAAATCAGAATTTGTTCGGGTATCGATTACTGTCATTCCGTTCTGATAAGCTCTTAGGAATTCTTCTTTTGTTAATTTCTTATGTTTTGGAACTTCAGTTAACAAAGGTCGATTGACTTTGTTCAACTTTTTCATCATAGCAAAATATTTTGGTGGTTCCGGTTGTCCATCCAAAAGATTTTCAATGAATTCTGCTTCTTTTTCCTCGTATTGCAATGCCCAATTTCGTATTTTTTCATAGCCAACTGTTGAACTACTTACAGCACCCAAAGCTTTTCCACAAGCAGAACCCGCTCCATGTGCCGGCCAAACCTGAATATAATCCGGAAGTTGGGCAAAACGTTGCAAAGATTGGTACATTTGTTTGGCACCCTCTTCTTTTGTTCCTTGAATTCCGGCTGCTTTTTCTAATAAATCCGGACGACCAACATCTCCTACAAAAACAAAATCACCGGTAAAAATCATCACAGGCTCATCAGATGCCGGATGATCGGTCAGAATAAAGCTAATACTTTCCGGCGTATGCCCCGGTGTATGCATCACTTCTAAACTTAGATTTCCAACTTTAATAAGACTTCCATCTATCAAACCAATATGTGGAAATTCATATTGCCAATCCGGACCTCCTTCATCAGATAGATACATCTCTGCTCCGGTTACAGCTGCCAATTCCCTTGAACCACACAAATAATCAGCATGAATATGCGTTTCAGTAATGTGAGTGATTTTTAAATTGTTTTTATGTGCAATTTCTAAATAAGTATCAATATCTCGTTTTGCATCAATTACAATTGCTTCACCGCTTGCTTGACAACCTATCAAATAACTTCCCTGCGCTAAACTTTTGTCATAAATGTGTTCAAAAAACATAATTTCTATTTTAGGGATGTAAATATCCGATATTTATTTTTTTTATACAGAAAATTTGTCAAGATTAACAATTTTTGGCTGTAATTTGATTTCTGTTTTCATTGAATTAGTTACCAAACAATTTTCACTTGATTTTTCAAATACTCTTTTTGCTTTCTCGGCATCCTTAGTGGGATTAACCAACTTTAAACGAGGGAAAATCTCAGCTTCTGTAATTAAAAACTTTCGTTCAGGGCGTTCCAATTTGATTCGGGTTGTACATTCAAAGCTCTCAAATTCTAATTTTGAATTTTCAGCAATTGCCAAAAAAGTTGTCATAAAACAACTGTTAATTGCTGCTGCATAAAAATGTTCCGGTGACCAAATGTTGGGAACACCACCTGCAAATTCCGGAGGTGTAGCACACTCAATTGTTGTATCTAATTCAGGTGAAGAAACCTCACCAATTCGCCCTTCTTTCCATTTCAAATCTACCTGATAAAAATGCGTTTGTTCCATTGTCTATATTTTTAAATTATTCATTGACAAAATTAAGTCCTGTAAAAAAGCTAAACAGTTACTTTGGTTACATTCAGGTTTTAATAAAAATTATTGTTTTATTTTTTCAGGAATTCAAATTTTATTCTGCATTATACTCTTTTGAATCCTTATATTTGTAGCTAATCTAATTAAAAATTATGCCCGGATTTGAGGTTTTTGGAGAAGAAGAATTCCAACATATTCAAGATGTTATGGATTCAGGGATTTTGATGCGTTATAATTTTGATTTACAAAGAAATAAACATTGGAAAGCTAAAGAATTAGAAGAAAAAATTCAAAGTAAATTCAGAATAAAGCACGCTCATTTAACCAGTAGTGGAACAACGGCTTTAGTAACTGCCATTCGTGCTTTGGGAATTGGAGCAGGTGATGAAATCATTATGCCGGTTTTTACTTTTGTTGCCAGTTTTGAAGCTATTTTATTCAGCGGAGCCATTCCGGTTTTAGTAGATGTGGACGATACACTTACTCTTTCTCCTTCAGCGGTTGAAGAAGCAATCAGTCCGAGAACCAAAGCTATTATGCCAGTTCATATATGTGGTGCTATGGCAGATTTGGATGCTTTGCTAAAAATCGCAAAAAAACATTCTCTTTATTTAATTGAAGATGCTTGTCAAGCCACGGGAGCAACTTACAATGGAAATTATTTAGGTACTTTGGGCGATGTAGGTTGTTTATCTTTTGATTTTGTCAAAACTGTTACTTGTGGAGAAGGCGGTGCAGTTCTTACTCAAAATTCTTCGGTTTACAATTTAGCTCATCCTTATTCTGACCATGGACACGACCATATTGGGAACGACCGCGGTGCAGAAGGGCACCCGATAATAGGAATGAATTTCCGAATTTCCGAATTGAATGCAGCCATCGGTTTGGCTCAATTTGGAAAGTTAGATGAAATCCTGAAAAAGCAACGTCAAATTAAAGCTGAATTAAAGGCCATCCTGCAAAAAATTCCGGAAATTAAGTTTCGTAGAATTCTATATGAAAATGGCGATAATGCCTCTTTTCTTTCGTTTTTTCTATCTGATGAAAATATAAACCGAAATATTGCCTTAGAACTGAAAAATAAAGGAATCCCTTCTGCTTATTGGTTTGATAATAATTGGCATTATGTACGGAAATGGGAACATTTAAAAAACCTGAAAAATTCCACTTTGCTCTACAAAGAACAATTGGATTTACTTCCGGATTATGAAAATCAAAATTTCTCAGCATCGGATGAAATCATGAAAAAATGTTTGTCAATTCCAATTTCTCTGAAGTGGAATTCAGAAAAAATAGAAGAAATAGGAAATGCAATTATTGAAACTGTTTTGAAGTATCAAAAATAAAATTTATGAAAAACTTAATATTATTCAGACACGGAAAAAGCTTATGGGAAACAGGAGTAAGCGATTTTGAACGAGATTTGAATTTTATCGGAATAGAACGAACGCATAAATCGGCAAAAGAATTACAAAAAAAACTGAATTTTGAAGTAGATGCATGGTTTTCCAGTCCGGCACAAAGAGCCAGAAAAACGGCAGAAATTGCCGGTGAATATTTTTCAACAAGACCGGAAATTACTTTTGATGAAAAACTATATACTTTTTCATTTTTTGATTTATTAAAATTCATTAAAACCATTGATAATTCTATTGGTTCCGCTTTATTTTTCGGACATAATGAAGCTTATACCGAATTTGTAAACCGAATGAGTAACCAATACATTGATAATTTGCCCACTTCGGGCATAGCTGTTTTCTCATTTCCTATTTCAGATTGGAAAGAAATTGAAAAAGGAGAATTAATCCATTTAATTAAACCAAAAAATTTGTGAATCCACCTATTTATATCAACCGGGAAGTCAGTTGGCTTCATTTTAATGAACGGGTTTTGCAGGAAGTAAAAGACAAAAGTGTTCCGCTCATTCAACGGCTTCGCTTTTTAGGAATTTACTCTAATAATTTAGATGAATTTTATTCCGTTCGGTTTTCAACTTTACTCCGGTCCATTCAATTGAAAAGTCGAGTGTATAAAAACATTGTTGAAAATCAATCCGATGAAGATTTAATCAATGAAATTAACCAAATTGTTGCCGTTCAAAGAAAAGACTATGATGCGCTTTATGATGAAATTTTATTGGAATTAGAAAAACAAGATATTTATTTTGTTGATGATCAAAACATTCCGAAAGAGCATATTGAATTCATTTCCAATTTCTATCATGCCGAATTAAGTCATTCCGTTGGCGTTTATATTTTAGATAAAAAAAGAAGTACGCCTTCTCTTCGTGATGGTGCTTTTTATTTAGCCGTAAAATTTACCAGTGGAAAACAATCTAACTATGCTTTGATAGACCTTCCGACTCAGCTTTTTCCTCGTTTTATTTTATTGCCTAAAATTGACGAAAAACAATATGTCATATATTTGGAAGATATTGTTCGTTATCATTTAGCTGAAATTTTCAAGGTTTTTAAATTTGATTTCATTGAAGCGCACTCTATTAAAATCACACGAGATGCCGAATTAGAATTTGATAATGGATTAGAAGACAGCATTTTAGAAAAAGTAGTGAAAAGCTTAGATAATCGAAAAAAAGGACAACCGGTTCGAATCGTTTATGACAAAGAAGTGGCGGATGATACTTTGAAATTTCTACTGAAAAAATTGCGGATTGATGATTATGACAGCATTAATCCGGGTGGAAAATATCACAACAAACGCGATTTAATGAAATTTCCAGATTTGGAAAGGAAAGATTTGGTTTATGCTCCACTTCATCCCATTGTTCCGCATGATTTTTCAAAACATTCAACTTATTTCGAAGCTATTTCCGAAAAAGACCAAATTTTGTATGCACCTTATCATGATTATTCCATTTTTCTACGTTATTTAAGAGAAGCCGCCATTGATCCGAAAGTAACGAAAATTAAAATTTCCATTTATCGGGTTTCATCACAATCGCAAGTCATGAGTGCCTTAATAAATGCAGCCCGAAACGGAAAAGAAGTAACTGCCGTTTTGGAATTAAGAGCGCGTTTTGATGAAGCCAATAACGTAAAATGGTCCAAACAACTGAGAGATGCCGGAGTTGAAGTGATTTTTGGAGTTTCAGGATTAAAAGTTCATTCTAAAATCGGATACATTGAGCGTGAAACAGAAGGCAATATGGCAACTTCTTACGCTTTCATCAGCACCGGAAATTTCCATGCCGGAACGGCTAAGCTTTATACTGATTACACTTTACTCACTTCTCAACCTGAAATTACAGAAGAAATCAACCAGATTTTTAAATTCTTTAATGCTAATTATTTAACTCAATCTTATAAACATCTTTTGGTTTCGCCTATGCAAAACCGAAAAAGACTAACTAAATTCATTAAAAAAGAAATTAAAAATCATAAAAAAGGACTTCCTGCCGGAATCAATCTAAAATTAAACAGTTTGAGCGATAAAGAAACCATTAATTTACTTTACAAAGCCTCAGCTGAAGGTGTTAAAATCCGATTGGTCGTAAGAGGAATCCATTGTTTAATTCCCGGAATTCCAAAAATTTCTGAAAACATTGAATCGGTCAGTGTTATTGATAAATTTCTGGAGCATTCACGAATATATTGGTTTAAAAATGCCGGAAAAGATTTGGTTTTCATTTCTTCGGCAGATTTAATGGAAAGAAACTTAGATGCTCGTATTGAAGTAGCTTGCCCGATTTATGATTCGGAAATTAAACAAATGATTATGGATACTTTTGATTTGAGTTTTAATGATAATATCAAAGGGCGACTTCATGATGCACATCTCAGTCTGACTTATCGCAAAAATGATTTACCTCCTTTACGCTCACAATTTGCCACTTATGATTATTTACATCAATTGAACCAAGAAAAAAAGAAAAATGAACATTCATAAATTAGCTGCTATCGACATTGGTTCTAACGCTATGCGACTACTCATCAACTATGTGTATGAATTTCCCGAAGAACAAGCTGTTTTCAATAAAACTTGTATTTTGAGAATGCCAATTCGATTAGGAAAAGACGTTTTTACGAATCAAATGATTTCAGAAAAAAACACAAAGCGCATGATTGAAGCCATGACAGCTTTTAAATTAACAATGAATGTTTACGGTGTAAATTCTTATTTGGCATACGCAACTTCTGCAATGCGGGAAGCTGAAAACGGAAAAAAAATCATCAAAAAAATTCAGGAGAAATCAAAGATTGAAGTAGAAATCATTGATGGAAAAACAGAAGCTGAATTGATTTTTACATCAGAATTGCAAAAATTTATTTTGAACGAAAACAACTATCTTTATGTAGATGTAGGTGGAGGAAGTACTGAATTAACTTTGATAAAAAATGGAGATGTCATTCTTTCAAAATCATTTGAAGTTGGAACAGTCCGTTTATTGAACGAAAAAGTAGAACAAACGGTTTTTCCGGAAATGAAAAAATGGGTGGAAGAAAACATAAGTCAACACAATGTCGATTTAATCGGTTCAGGTGGAAACATCAACCATATTTATAAATATTCCGGAATTAAATTAGGTCGTCCTATGCCGGGTACTTACTTGAGAAATCGCTACAAAATTGTAAAATCAATGAATTTTGAAGAACGTCTGCGAGAATTAAATATGAAGCCTGACCGTGCCGATGTGGTAGAATTTGCTTTGGAAATTTACATTAAAATCATGAAATGGTCAAATGCACAAAAAATTCATGTTCCTAAAATCGGAATTACAGACGGAATGATTCGAAGTATTTATTCCCATTCCAAGCAAGCCAAAATCAATGAATTTTCATAATTTATAACCCACTTCATTTTTTACTTCATTGATAACAAACATACTGTGTGAATTTCCGACTCCGGGAATACTGGTTAATTTCCTAACCATAAAATCCCGATAAGCATCCATATCCGAAAAAGTCATTTTTAAAATATAATCATATTCACCACTAACGTGATAACATTCATGAACTTCTTTCAATAATGAAATTTGCTGTTCAAAATCTGTAATATTGTCGCGAGAATGACGATCCAAACGAAGATGTGCCATAACCATCAATTCTTTACCTAAAACTTTTCTATCCAACAAAGCTGTATATTTTTTTATAATACCGGATTTTTCCAATTTTTTAATTCGTTCATAAACTGCTGTAGTTGACAAGTTTAAACTTACTGATAATTTTTTGTGAGTGATTTTTGCATCTTCCTGAAGTAAATTCAATAATTGCAAATCGACTTTATCTAAAATCATAATGAAAATTTTTAATCAAAGGTCTAAATCTAATTTAATTTTAGGAATAATATTCTAATTTTTAAGGTTTTTTTAGAAAAAAAATCTAATATTTTAATTAATGCTTGACAAAGAAACAAGTATTTAATTACTTTGAACTAAAATAAATTATAAAAAATGAAAAAGCACAAACCGGCAAATCGTATTCAAGATTTACAATTCTTTGGAGAATTTGGAGGTGTTAATCCTTCTATTTCCGATTCTTCTACTTATACTTTTCTTTCTGCAAAATCCATGTCCGATACTTTTGAAGGCACTTCAGAAGGTTGTTATCTGTATTCCCGTCACTCCTCACCCAGTAATTTATATTTAGGCGAAGCTTTAGCAGCTATGGAAAACACAGAAGCCGCAAATGTTACTGCATCCGGAATGGGAGCCATCACTTCGGTTTTGTTGCAACTTTGTCAAAACGGAGATGAAATTGTTTCAAGCCGAACGATTTATGGAGGAACTTATGCTTTTATGAAAAATTTTCTGCCAAAATTAGGTATTAAAACAAACTTTGTGGACATCACCCATTTAGAAAAAGTTGAAAGTTTAATCACAAAAAACACTAAAGTCATTTATTGTGAGAGTCTTAGTAATCCACTTTTGGAAGTAACCGACATTGAATCTTTGGCTCAATTAGCTAAAAAATACCATTTAAAATTAGTTGTTGACAATACATTCAGTCCTTTAGTGATTACGCCAACCGATTTAGGAGCAGATGTTACCATTCACAGTTTAACGAAATTCATCAATGGAAGTAGCGATACAGTAGGAGGTGTAATCTGCGGAACACAAGAATTCATCAACCAATTACGCGATGTAAACGATGGTGCTTGTATGCTTTTAGGTCCGACGATGGACAGTTTCCGTTCAGCAAGTATTTTGAAAAATTTACGCACTTTGCCTGTCCGAATGAAACAACACGGGAGAAATGCACTTTATTTGGCAGAAGCTTTTGAAAAAGACGGAATGAGAGTCGTTTATCCGGGTTTAAAAAGCCATAAAGGACATGAATTACTTTCAAAAATGCACCACCCTGATTTTGGTTTCAGCGGAATGCTGACCCTTGATGCGGGTTCTTTAGAAAAAGCCAATGCTTTAATGGAAATGATGCAAAACGAAAATTTAGGTTATTTAGCTGTTAGTCTGGGATTTTATAAAACTTTATTCAGTGCTCCGGGAACTTCAACTTCCAGTGAAATTCCAGCCGATGAACAAAAAGAAATGGGATTGAGTGAAGGTTTAATTCGTTTTTCTATTGGTTTAGATGACGATATCGAACGAACCTATCAAAAAATGAAAGAATGCATGATTAAACTCAATATTTTAAAATAATCCGGATTTTTTTAGGAACATAAGTAAGAAACTGCTTAAGTTTGCAACAGTAAAAACCCTTAGAGGAAGGATTTGTCTGATTGCAACCTCTCAAAAAATTGCTAAAGCAGGAAGCTTCATACAATTTTGCCTCTTTTCAGAAAATTAAAATATGCCTTACTTATTCACTTCAGAATCCGTATCTGAAGGGCATCCTGACAAGATAGCCGATCAAATTTCAGATGCATTAATTGACCATTTTTTAGCCTATGACCCTTCATCTAAAGTAGCTTGTGAAACTTTGGTTACGACCGGTCAGGTAATTTTAGCCGGAGAAGTCAGATCCGATGTTTATTTAGATGTGCAGGAAATTGCTCGGGATGTAATCGAACAAATCGGTTATACCAAAGGAAAATATATGTTCAGTGCAAAATCCTGCGGTGTTTTATCTGCTATTCATGAACAATCACCGGATATCAACCAAGGAGTTGACCGAGCTAAAGAAAACGATGACTTTGAAACAAAAGCAGAAAGTCAAGGAGCCGGCGACCAAGGAATGATGTTTGGCTATGCCACTAATGAAACTGAACATTATATGCCCATCGCTTTGGATTTGGCACATTCCATTTTGAAAGAATTGGCCGAAATACGAAGAGAAAGAAAAGAAATCACCTATTTACGTCCGGATGCAAAATCACAAGTAACCATCGAATATTCCGATGAGCATACTCCCATTCGGATTGCCAATATTGTCATTTCCACACAACACGATGAATTTGACACAGACGAGGCTATGTTAGCTCAAATCCGAAAAGATATACAAGAAATTCTGATGCCGAGAGTTATTCAAAAACAAAATCCGGAAATTCAGAAATTATTTACCCCCGGAATTGAATACCACATCAACCCTACAGGAAAATTTGTAATCGGAGGTCCTCATGGCGACACCGGTTTAACCGGAAGAAAAATTATCGTGGATACTTACGGTGGAAAAGGAGCGCATGGCGGTGGTGCTTTTAGTGGAAAAGACCCTTCAAAAGTGGATAGAAGTGCAGCTTATGCCACACGGCACATTGCAAAAAATATGGTAGCTGCCGGAATTGCCGATGAAGTTTTAGTACAGGTTTCTTATGCCATTGGAGTTTCAAAACCTTGTGGTTTATACGTCAATACATACGGAACTTCCAAAGTTAATATGAGCGATGGGGAAATTGCCGATAAAATTTCAAAATTATTTGATCTACGCCCCTACGCCATTGAGCAATCACTAAAATTACGAAATCCTATTTACCGGGAAACGGCTTCCTATGGGCACATGGGGCGAACACCTTATACCGCAGATAAAATCTTTAATAAAGGAAGAACCAACGAAAAAATAATTAAAAATTTAGAGTTTTTCACTTGGGAAAAATTAGACCGAGTAGAAGATTTGAGAAAAGAATTTGGTTTATCAAGTAAATAAAACAACTACAGAAACCGGTTAACTAAAAATTAACCGGTTTTTTTCTTTAAATTACAATTATAAATACTCTGAAATTTCAGAACTTTGCACATTCTTAATAATCGAAATGATTTTGAAGTCAAAGTTTACTTTGTTGTTTTTTTTGTGTTTTCTGCCTCTTTTTGGTCAGATTATTACTGACACAAAAGAAATTTCAGTTTGTGATTTTGATGGAGATGGTTTTGTTCAAATTCCTTTTAGTCAATTACAAAATTATGCTTTGGACATTCTGATTCAATTCAATGAATCACCTGAAATTTTTGTGACCAAAGCTCACAGAGGAATTGAAAAAATCATTAATCTTTACGATAATCCGCAAGTTGTTCAAGTTTGTGGAGATATGGATGGTGCCGGAGGCTATTATGACATTGCCATTAACAATCAAAACGAAATTTACATCACTCGAAAATATGGTGTACTTCAAAAAGTAAACACTCAAAATTGTACGCTACAAACCATCGGACAAATCCATTCCAATGGACAAGGTGTCTTAGCTCTTTCTTTTGACCATTTAAATTTTCTTTATGAAGGAGGTTGGACAAGCAAGGTCTATAGGGCTCATCCAAATAATTTAAGTCAGTTTCATTTGTGGCACGACTTCGGTTTGGGAAATCCAAGTGGAGATTTTGTCCAAATCGGAAATTTCTTATACATCGCTTGGACAATGCCCGACGGGAAAGACCATTTATTTAAAGTTACTTTAGGAGAGAATAACGCCTATGTCAGCCATCAGGATTTAGGGAAAATCAAAACCGGAACCTTTGGTTTGGCTGCTGAATACGGACGACTTTATGGAAATACGGAAAATGAATTGTATGAAATCAATCTGGAAACCATGGATTTAACCACTGTAAAAAATCGTCCGCAAGGAAGTTCTGCCAATGCTTGGTGGGGAGCTGCCGGTTTGCATGAAGCTTTGAATATTCAGATCAGCTATCATGCTACACAGCAAAATGCGATGACCGGAAACTCACCCTTAAACGACCCTTATACCAATCCAATTGCTCATCAAGATAGTTTTGTATATATTCGAGTTCACGAGGCAACTCAAAATACAACTTATATTATTCCGGTTCATATCCTAATTGATGTTCCGCCTGCCGCTCAAAACCGTATTTTATCAGAATGTAAAGATCTTACTTCAGGTTTAGCAACTTTTAATTTAACTGAAATTCAACCCGAAATTAATCCGGATGCAAGTTTAGATTTTTCTTATTTTGAAACGCTGGAAGATTTGCACAACAATCAAAATCCCTTATCTCCTACTCTTTCAATACCTTCTTCCCAAACGATTTATGCAAAAGTTTCCGATGGAAATTCCATTTGTTATGGCATTGCCGAATTAAAATTAATAATTTCAGAAATTGACCTTAATTTTCCGACTGAATTCGCCTTTTGTTCAGGAACAGAAATCGTTTTAAATATCCCAGATGAATTTAATTCGTATGAATGGGAAGGTTTACAAGGAGAAGACCAAAATCAAGATATTTTTTCCAATGAAGTTATAGTAAGTCATCCCGGAATGTATTGGGTGCACGTTTTAACAACTGATGGCTGCGATGCCAGCATTCCGATTGAAGTTGTAATTGGGGGTGAACCTGTGATTACCGGTATTCAAATGAATTCTGACAATTCCATTACAGTAAATGTAAGTCCATCCGGAATTTACGAATATTCATTAGACGGTATATTTTGGCAAAGTTCATCAACATTCCAAAATATTATTCCGGACGATTATTTAATTCATGTTCGCGATTTTGTGGGTTGTTATGGAAATATTTACAAATTCACCTATTACCATATTCCTAATTTTATTTCGCCTAATAATGACGGAATCAATGATACTTGGCAAATACGAGGAATAAATCAACAATACGAGCAGATTTATATTCAGATTTTTGACCGAAACGGAAAATTATTCGTTTCCCGAAAAGTCAGTTCTTCTGATATTTTATGGGACGGAACTTATATGGGAAGAGCCGTTTCTTCCGGAACTTATTGGTACATTTTACAAATAGATGACGAAAAAATAGTAGGCTCTATTCATGTCAGAAATAATTAATTTTAAAAATTTACTACAATGAAAAAACATATCATCACACTCGGATTAAGTAGTTTTTTATTATTCGGATGTACGGAATTACAACAAATTACATCGAATTTACCCACGGTTGATAATTCCGGAGGAATTTCCAATTCAAAAATCGCAGACGGATTAAAACAAGCCCTAGAATTTGGCGTGCAAGACGGAATTCAAAAATTAGGAAAAACCAATGGATTCTACGGAAATCAATTAACCCGGATTTTACTTCCGGAAGAATTACAAAAAGTAGATAAAACCTTACGAAACATTGGATTAGGAAGTTTAGCAGATGAAGGTTTAAAACTTTTAAACCGGGCAGCTGAAGATGCAGTTAATGAAGCCACACCCATTTTCATTAATGCAATTAAAGGCATGACTTTCAACGATGCCAAAGGAATTCTTTTTGGAGCAGATAATGCGGCAACTTCCTATTTGCAAAACAGAACAACTTCTCAATTATTTACTGCTTTTCAACCCAAAGTAAAAAACTCATTAGGAAAAGTTGGAGCTGATAAAATCTGGGAACAAATTTTCACTCAATATAACCGAATCAGCGGTCAAAATATCACAACCGATTTGAATGCATACGTAACCGAGCAAGCTATTGACCGTGTTTTTAAAATGGTAGAAGATAAAGAAAACGGAATCCGAAAAAACATTGGTTTGAGAAGCACACCTTTATTGCAAGAAGTTTTTGGATTATTGGATAAATAAAAATCAATTCACTCTTTATGAGGCTATTAACAACTGTTGTTAATAATTAAACCTTACAAACAGTAGCCATTTCAGTTTTCATTTTTAGATTTGTTCTCAAATAATTACTGTTTTGGCTGTCTTCACAGAAAACAGGGGAATCGGGTGAGAATCCCGAGCTGTTGCGCAACTGTAATCGATTAGAAATCGTAAGCCAGGCTACCTGCCAAAATAGTTTTGAATTTTGTTTTCGCATAAAAAACGAAGTTCGGAAAGCGGTGGTTCTCACTTCTTTTTTCCTTCCTTTTTTGTGCCTTTGTTTAACTTTTTAAAATTATTATGCAATGGGCATTTTTGACAAACGATTAAATTACAAGCCATTTGAGTATCCCGAAGTCATGCAGTTTGTGGATAGTATGAATTCTTCTTTTTGGGTTCACAAAGAAATTGATTTCACGGCAGACATTCAGGATTTCAAATCCAATCTGACGGATTTAGAACAAGAAATCGTCAAACGAAGTTTACTGAGTATTGCTCAGGTAGAAGTAGGTGTAAAACTATTTTGGGGCGACTTATACAAACATTTTCCTAAGCCGGAATTTAATAATCTCGGTGCTACTTTTGCCGAATGCGAAGTCAGACATGGAGAAGCTTATGCCCGATTATTAGAGGTCTTGGGCTACAATAAAGATTTTGAAAATCTTATAGATATTCCGGTATTCAAAAAGAAATTAGAACTGATTGAAACTAGTTTATATGCCGACAAAGATGTGATTTCAAAACTATTATTCTTTGCTATTGTAATCGAAAATTCATCCTTATTTTCACAATTTGCTAATATTCTTTCTTTCACAAGATTCAAAGGCTATTTAAAAAACACTTCCAATATTATTGCATGGACTTCTATTGATGAACAAAATCATGCAGATGCAGGTATTTATTTGCTGAATAAATTAGATAGTGAAGGTTATTTGACCGATACCATAAAAAACAGAATGGCAGATGAGGTCAGAAAATATATTGATTACGAATCAGAACTTTTGGACTGGATTTATGAAAATGGCGAATTGGATTTCTTCACAAAAGAAGATATGCTCAATTTCATGAAACATCGTGTGGATGATTCTTTACAAAAAATCGGTATTCCAAAGCTTTTTAATATTACAATTGAAGAATATAAACCAATGCAATGGTTTGATGAAGATATTTTCGCCAATGAATTGGATGATTTTTTTGCTAAACGACCTACGGCATATACCAAGCACGATAAAAGTATTCATGCAGAAGATTTATTTTAACTATAGAAAAAATGAATACAGAAATTGAAAAAAGAATAGCCCAATCTCGTACAACTATCTTCAAAGTCGTTTTCCCCAATACAACCAATCATTACGATACTCTGTTTGGAGGAACAGCTATGAATATGATGGATGAAGTGGCTTTTATTGCTGCTACCCGTTTCAGTCGGAAAAAAGTCGTGACTATTTCTTCCGATAAAATTGATTTTAAAGAACCCATTCCGGCAGGAACTATTGTTGAATTAACAGCAGAAGTCGTCAAAATCGGAACGACCAGCTTAAAAGTAAAAGTAGATTTGTTTCAGGAAGAAATGTATAAAAATACACCACAGAAAAAATCCATTTCAGGTGTTTTTACATTCGTAGCATTGGATGAGAATAATAAAAAAACCAAAGTCTTATGAATAATTTACTCGAAATGAATAGTAAAATCCAAAAAGAAATTGAATTTAACCAACAAGCTGATTATAAATTAGGTAGCTATTTATATATGGGAATGGCATTCAAAAAGAACAAAAAAGTTTGTATTTCAATTGGTTACACCCTTAATTATTGTATTAAAAAAGCAGATGAATACTTAAACTTAGATTCTGATTTATCTTTTTGTCATATAAGTAAAATTATAACCGGAGAAAAAATTGCTTGTGAAAAATTCTATCCGGAAAAACTTTTAAAAAAAACAGTATAAATGAATGAAATATGGTGGCTCAACGACGAAAGTGAGCAAATTCTAAACAGAGGCTATTTGCTGAAAGGCGAAAGCGTAAAAGGAGCAATCGAGCGAATTGCCACAGCAGCGAGTAAACAACTTTACCGACCAGAATTAAAAGAAAAATTCATTGAAATCATTGAAAACGGCTGGATGAGTTTAAGTTCGCCTATTTGGGCAAATATGGGGACTGAACGAGGTTTACCAATTTCTTGTTTTAATGTTCACGTTCCCGATTATATTGAAGGAATTACACATAAATTAGGTGAAGTAATTATGCAAACCAAAATTGGAGGTGGAACTTCAGGTTATTTTGGAGAATTACGAGGAAGAGGAACCGCTGTAACAGATAATGGACAAAGTAGCGGAGCGGTTTCGTTTATGAAATTATTTGATACTGCAATGGATACCATTTCACAAGGTGGTGTAAGACGTGGTGCCTTTGCGGCTTATTTGGATATTGACCATCCCGATATTGAAGAGTTTTTGCAGATTAAAGACATTGGAAGTCCGCTTCAAAATTTATTTTTCGGAGTATGCGTGCCCGATTATTGGATGCAGGAAATGATTGATGGTGATATGGAAAAACGAAATTTATGGGCAAAAGTTTTAGAATCGCGACAACAAAAAGGAATGCCTTATATTTTGTTTTCTGACAATGTCAATCTAAACAAACCACAAGTATATAAAGACCATAATATGCGTATCAATGCCAGTAATCTATGTTCTGAAATTATGCTTCCTTCTAATTTTGACGAATCCTTTATTTGCTGTCTTTCCTCTATGAATCTTGAATTATATGACGAATGGAAAGATACCGATGCTGTACAAACTGCTATTTTCTTTTTGGATGCCGTTTTGCAAGAATTCATCAACAAAACCGAAGATAATTATTACCTGAAAACCGCAAATAATTTTGCGAAAAGACACAGAGCCATCGGTTTAGGTGTGATGGGTTGGCATTCTTATTTACAGAAGAACAGAATTCCGTTTGAAGGTCTTGAAGCCAAACAATTGACCAATAAAATTTTTAAACATATTCGTTCCGAAGCTGATATTGCAAGTGAGAGATTAGCCGAAATATTCGGAGAACCGGAATTATTAAAAGGTTACGGTATTCGGAATACAACTGTAATGGCAATTGCTCCCACAACTTCTTCTTCAGCTATTTTAGGACAAACTTCTCCCGGAATTGAGCCTTTTAGCAGTAATTATTTTAAAGCCGGATTATCTAAAGGGAATTTTATCCGAAAAAATAAGTACCTGAAAGCATTATTAGAAGAAAAAAATAGGGACAACGAAGAAACCTGGAGAAGTATTATGCTCAATCAAGGAAGTGTACAACATTTAAGTGAATTGACTGAGGAGGAAAAAGCAGTTTTTAAGACTTTTAAAGAAATCAGTCAATTAGAAATCATTCAACAAGCCTCTATTCGTCAAAAATATATTGACCAATCCCAAAGTTTAAATATCAATATTCCGGCTAATTTACCGGTAAAAGAAGTGAATAAGCTTTTGATTGAAGCCTGGAAATTAGGTGTAAAAACCTTGTATTACCAACGTAGTCAAAGTGTTTCAAAAGAAATTGTGGTTCAAAATTTAGTACAATGTGTGAGTTGTGAAGGTTGATTTGACAAATTTCAGTTTGATTTAATTAGTGAAACAAGTTTTTAAAACGGAACGATTAACTTAAAAATAAAATTTCTTCCCATATTATAAATTCCATAATGATTCTGAGAAGATTCACTGTAATATTCAAAATATTTTAAACGACTAAGATGGGATTGATAGGCTTTATCGAATAAATTATTGACTTGAAGTAAAAGTTGAATTGTTTCTGTTTTTGCGTATTTTATTTCAGTGAATACTCCCAAATTCAATAAAGTATAAGACGGAGTTGGTGTTTCTGTTCCATTTAGTGCCAAATATTTGTTTTGAGCTGCAGAATATTCGACCTCAGCTTTGGGTGTAAAAGAAAGGAAAAGCTTTGAATGAGGTTTTATTTCCTGCGAAATACTACTGTTTATCATCAAAGGAGGAATGAGTGGTAAATACTTGTCTGCTTTCTCTTTCAAATCTGCATTCCGGCTCAATCCATAAATCATACTCAGATTAGTATCCCAATGAAAACCTTCCAATTTTTGTGGATGAACTGTTAACCAAAATTCGGCACCATATAATTGTGCTTTTGATTGTTGGTATTGATACGTTCGGTTTCCTTGTCCATCAATTAGTGGATTTCCTGCTTCATCTGCTACCGTTGCCATATAAATATAATTTTGGATAGTATTGTTGAAAAAACTGATTTCTCCTGAGACATCTTTAAATTTCAGATAAATTCCTAAGTCTTCTTGTAAGGAAAATTCAGGTTCAAAGTTTCTATTTCCCAAATAAATAATATGTGCACCCGGATCTAATCCATTACTGCCGATTTCTGTAATATTGGGTGCGCGATATGCTCTTCCAACATTGAATTTCAAACCGATATTTTTCGTTGCCTGAAAAGTTACTCCAATACTACCACTGGTTCCATAAAATAATTTTTTATATGCCTCAAATTGTAAATCAGCATCCGGATAATTAAAATCGACTTGCTGCTCAAATCCTGTCAAAGGATTCATCCCAACATAAAAATCATTCCAGTGCACTCGTCGCCAATCATAACGAATACCGCCGCTGATACTCCATTTCCGTTGTTTCCACTTTCCATATAAATAAATTCCACCATCATATAAATTATAGTCCGGAATTGGAAAATCGGTTGCATCCTTGTTTTTATTGTTTTGTAAAAATCCATTAACACCTAATGAAGTTTCTATATGGAAAATTTTTGGAGCATTATAACGAACACTGTAATTTAACGTATTCAGTCGCATATACATACCCGCTTGTTGAGGAGTACTCGGATGAGTATATTCTCTCCGGATATTTTGTTGTCCACCCACCAAAACATCTATATCGCTTTTTCCGATTTGATAAAAACTGTGTAAATAAACTCGATAATGCTGAATGTGTTGAGCTAAATCGGGAACTTTATAGGAATTGAGCTCATGCTGAGAAACAATCGGACGATTTAAAATATCGTCATCATCTCCTTCAAAAACTTGTTTTGTAAACTTTCTACTGACAGAATCCCGGCTTCCATCCGGAATTCCTTGCCGATTATCATACAAAGTAAAATTCAAATGACTAAATCCTGTTTCCGATTTATAGCCTATCAAAGTAGAAAAATTTCTTACATTAAAATTAGTCAAATACACTCTGCCATCTATGGGATTTCGATAATTTTTTGCTATTCTGAACGATAAATTCAGAGCAAATAAAAAATGTTCATCCGAATAATTTAACCGCAAACTTTTGCCAATTAAATTATTATTCGTTTGATATTCACTTATAAATTTTCCATGTAATTTTCTATCTTTTTGTTTGGGGATATAAGGAAATAAACTGATTACGCCCGCAATGGCATCCGAGCCATACAAAAGACTTGCCGGACCTTTGATTATCTCAGCTCTTTCTATGCTGTAATCGTCAATTTCAACTCCGTGCTCATCACCATATTGTTGACCTTCTTGACGAATTCCATCATACAAAGTAAGTACACGATTGTAGCCCAATCCCCGAATAAAAGGTTTTGAAATATTGGTTCCTGTCTTTACAGCAGTTAAACCCGGTACATTTTTAACCAGTACATCTATCATATTACTTCCCGCCGTTCTTTCTATCTGTTTAGATGAAACCGGAATAATCGGAACAGGATTTTCCCTTAATAAGGTGGCTCGTGTTGTTCCTGTAATTACAATTTCATCAAAATTCACGGATTTTGGATATAAGTAAACTGTATAATGATTCTGAACTGAATCCAATTGTAGCGTATCTGTCTCATATTCTTCTGTTTGAAAGATTAAGCTTGTATTCTCTTTATTCCAGTCAATAGTAATTATAAAATTTCCATCTTTATCTGAAATTGTATTGTTATTAGAATTTTCCTGTATCAC